>DUEC01000001.1 GCA_011176635.1 Dehalococcoidia bacterium
CCGCGGCAGTAGCTATGGCGATGAGCCTGGTTGTTATCCTGGGGCTCCGCTTCTCCCAGAAGCGCAAGACCTTCTCTGTCATCAGCTGGTACGGCTTGGTTTTAATCGGGCTCTATATTCTGGGCGCTTATGCCCTGTTCACCTCGGGCTTAGGCCTCGGCTAGAGCCTGAATTTTAAGGCGCTTTTTGCTTTGACGGGCTCTAGGCAGTTCGGCTATAATAATTTAGCTTTCCTTGTTTTCGGTTAGGCTTAAGTAGATGCTGATAAGCCAAATCCTTGCCGTCGCTATTTTTGTTATCATGTTTGTTGCCATCATTGTTGGCAAGGTGCACCGTTATATTCCTGCCCTGATTGGCGCCGGCCTTACCCTGACCATCGTCTTTCTGGCGACCATGAACAGCCCGGAATCTATTACTAACGTTCTTAACCTGGGACAGCTGGGACAGCTTAATTTCTGGGTGCCGGGGCAGGAGCACATAGAGTCCTACGGCATAAACTGGCAGACCATCGTCTTTATTGGCGGCATGATGACCATGGTGGAGGGACTGGGCGAGGTGGGCTTCTTCCGCTGGATATGTCTGCTCCTGGCCAAGATGGTCAATTACAAAATCGTTCCCATTCTGATTGTCTTCATGCTGCTCTCAGGCTTCCTCTCCATGTTCATTGATAGCATCACCGTGCTTTTGTTCCTGGCTATGGTTACCATTGAGCTGGCCCGCCTGCTTAAGTTCGACCCGGTGCCGGTGATAATCGCCGAGATTTTCGCCGCCAATACCGGAGGGGCGGCTACCATGTCCGGTGACCCGCCCAACATAATTATCGGCACCGCCCTGGGCTACACCTTCACCGATTTCGCCGCCAACACCGGTGTAATCGCCTGGATAGGGATGCTTTTTACCCTGGGCTTCTTCTACTTCGTCTTCCGCAAGAAGCTTACCTCATCTCAAGCCGGCGCGGGTACTCCTACCGCTCACTACCCCGAGCCCAGTGAAGCCATTATCGACCGCCGCCACTTCCTGCTGAATGCGGCTATCTTCGTGGCGGTAGTAGCCTTGATAGTGACCCATGCCGAAACCGGCCTATCCATGGCCTTAATCGGTGTTATTGCCGCCCTTCTCGTTCTGCTGGCGGCCGGTAAGGGGGCGCTACATATCATTAAGAGGATAGACTGGCGCACCCTGCTCTTCTTTATCGGACTGTTTATTTGCGTCGGTGGGCTGGAGGAGACCGGGGTGTTGACCATGCTGGCCCAGTCTATCAGAGATATATCCGGCGGCAACCTGGTCCTGGTGATACCGCTTATCCTCTGGGTATCTGCCTTTGCCTCAGCCATTGTCGATAATATTCCCTTTGCCGCCACCATGGTCCCGGTAATTGTCAATCTTTCCCGGACGGCGGGGATAAGTCTACCGACAATGGCCTGGACTTTAGCCTTGGGGACGGATATTGGCGGCAATGCTACCCCCATTGGCGCCTCAGCCAATGTTGTCGGCACAGCCATCGCCGAGAGGGAGGGCTATCCTATCAGCTGGGGGAAGTTCTGTAAATATGCTATCCCGGCTATGATTATGGTGGTCTCCCTGTGCTGGCTGTACCTGATAGTAAGATACGCTTAAAAGGGGAGGAAGAAAATGTGGAAGAAAATTCTGGTCCCGCTGGACGGCTCCGACCTGGCCGAGCTGGCTCTACCCTATGCCGAGGAGTTGGCCACTGCTTTCAAGTCCGAGCTTATCCTGCTCTATGTCGGCGAGTCCTCCGAGGAGCAATACCTCAATATGCATCGGCTCTACCTGGAGAAAATGGCCGTGCAGACGAAGAAGGCGGTCGAGAGGGTCAGCCCGGTGGTCATATCGGGCAAGCCCTCCGAGGCAATTGTCAAATACACCGAGAAAAACGACATCAGGCTCATCGTTATGGCCTCTCACGGCCATTCGAGCATAATACCCTGGGCTAAGGGGGGCATCGCCAGCAAGGTGATTGAGGGTGTCGGCGTGCCGCTGTTGCTCATCAAGGAGACTAAAAGGCGTAAGACCAAGGAAAAGCACCTGATAAGCCGTATCCTCCTGCCCCTGGACGGCTCCGAGGCCGGCGAAGCCGCCATAACCAGGGTCAAGGAGCTTAAATCCCGACTGGAAGCCGAGGTCATTCTGCTGGAGGTGGTGTCGGAAGGCAGGCATCTCCACACCGTTGGCGGCCTGGACTACATTCTCTACCCCGAAACAGAACTGGAAACTTTCAAGGCGGAAGCCAGGACATACCTGGAAAAGGTCTATAAGCGGCTGTATAGGGGCAAGGGCGAGCTCAGTGTTGAAATCAAGACGGGCGAGGTCGCCAAGGAGATACTCAACTTCGCCAAGCAGAAGAGTGTCAGCCTGATTGCCATATCCAGCCACGGGCACTCGGGCATGACCAAGTGGGTCTTCGGCAGTACCGCCCAAAAAATTATATCTGACAGCCCGATTCCGGTGCTGGTGGTAAGAGCGCCGGCGGGGGCTGCCTAGCCGATTTGCATCAGCTCTCGGTTATGGGTTATTATAAAGAGTCGTACCCGCCCCTGTAGCTCAGTTGGATAGAGCACCAGCCCCCGGAGCTGGGTGCGAGCGTTCGAGTCGCTCCAGGGGCACTTTCTGTATTAACAGGGAGACGATTTAAGTTGATAAGTAAGAGCCGACTCATTGAGATTAGGTGGCACGGCCGCGGCGGGCAGGGCGCCGTTACCTCCGCCGAGCTGGTGGCACAGGCAGCAATCAGCGAGGGCAAGTACGCCCAGGCCTTCCCCAGCTTCGGCCCGGAGAGGAGAGGGGCACCGGTGCTGGCTTTCGTCAGAATAGACAGCCAGCAGCCTATCAAGATAAGGGCTGAGATAGCCCAACCTGATATAGTGGTGGTGCTCGACCCCGGCCTGCTCAGCATCGTCAATGTCGCCTCGGGCTTAAAGGAAAACGGTATTGTGATAATGAACACCAAGAAGTCGTTCCAGGATGTCGGCGCTACTCTCAAGGCTAAATGCCGGCTGGCCAAGGTAGATGCCACCACCATCGCCAGGGAGGTCTTAGGCGTGCCGATTACCAATACCACCATGGTGGGAGCCCTGATTAAAGCCAGCGGCGTGGTGGAACTGGAATCGCTTGTTGAGCCACTGCAGAACCGCTTTGGCCGCCTGGCGGAAAGAAACATCAACGCCATGAAAAAAGCCTATGAAGATACCGAGGTAAAGGAGTAGGGCAGTGACCAAGCCGGAGAGCGAGTTCACCTGGAAAGACCTGGAAATCGGCGGCATTGTTGCCGAGCCGGGGAACGCCAGCCAGTACCAGACCGGCGACTGGAGGTCGCAGAGACCAATCCTGGATACCGATAAGTGTATAAAGTGTGGCCTTTGCTACATTTTCTGCCCTGAGGGATGCATTGAGCAGAATGCCGAAGGCTATTTTGAAGCCAATCTATTCTATTGCAAGGGGTGCGGCATCTGCGCCCGTGAGTGTTGGGTCAAGGCTATTACCATGATACCGGAGGAAGAGTGATGGCCAAAAGGGTAGGTATCGAGGTCTCGCTGGCAATCGCCGAAGCCGCCAAGCTGGCTAATACCGACGTGGTGGCGGCCTATCCCATTACTCCCCAGACCCATATCGTGGAGCACCTGGCCAAGCTGGTAGCCGACGGCGAGCTGGATGCCGCCTATATCCCCGTTGAGTCTGAGCACTCGGCGATGAGCGCCTGCCTGGGGGCATCGGCCACCGGGGCCAGGACCTTCACCGCCACCGCCGGTCAGGGGCTGGAGCTGATGCACGAGGTGCTCTATGTCGCCTCTTCAATGCAGTTGCCCATAGTTATGGCGGTGGCTAACCGGGCATTGTCATCACCATTGAGCGTCTGGGGCGACCACTCCGACGTTATGGCCGTCCGTGACACCGGCTGGATTCAGATATTCGTCGAGAACGGGCAGGAGGCGGTGGATAACGTCCTCTGCGCCTTCCGCATCGGCGAAGACCCCAAGGTCCTGCTGCCGGTGATGGTCCACCTCGACGGTTTTTATCTATCGCACGTAATTGAACCAGTGCTCTTCCCGGAGCAGAGCCTGGTGGATAAATTCATCCCTCCCTATAAGTACCCCATGCCGCTGCACCCGGATAAACCGGTAACGATGGGGGCTTTCGGCCCGCCGATTATCTATACCGAGACCAAGAAAGCCCAGGAAGTAAATTTAAGGGCCTCTAAAGAGGTCATCCTGCAGTGCTGGGCCGAATTCGGCAAGACCTTTAAGCGCCATTACTCTCCCATAGAAAGCTACCGCACCGAAGGTGCCAAGGTCTTGCTTTTGACCATGGGCAGTTTCAGCGAGACGGCGATGACGGCTATAGACAGGATGAGGGAGAAGGGCAAAGAGGTGGGGCTGGTCAGGATTCGCCTCTGGCGGCCGTTTCCTTTCGAGGAGTTTCGCCAGGCAGTCAGTAATGCCGAGACTATCGTCGTCGTAGACAGGGCGCTCTCCTTCGGCGGCCCGGTGGGTCCGGTCTGCTCAGAGGTCAGGTCGGCCCTCTATGACGAGAAGCAGAAACCCAAGGTAGTCAGCTTCGTTGCCGGACTGGGAGGCAGGGATATTACCCCCGCTGGATTTGAAGAGATAGTCAACCGGGGTATAGAAATCTCGCAGAAGGGCAGCGAGAACGAATTTGAAATATTCGGGGTGAGAGGCTAATGGAAAAGTATGCCGTCTACGTCCCTAAACTGGTAACCAAAAAGGAAAACTTTGCCCCCGGCCACCGGGCCTGCATCGGCTGCGGCGAGGCGCTGGCGGTAAGACTAGCCTGCAAGGCGCTGGGGCAGAACGTCATCGTGGCTAATGCCACCGGCTGTATGGAGATAGTCTCTTCACAGCTTCCCTTTACCTCGTGGCGCGTTCCTTGGATTCACACCCTGTTTGAGAATACCGCCGCGGTGGCTTCGGGCGTAGAATCGGCGCTCAAGATGCTGATGAAGAAGGGCAGGATAGCCCAGCAGGATATTGCGGTGGTAGCCATGGCTGGAGACGGCGGCACCAGCGATATCGGTCTCCAGGCGCTGTCCGGAGCCATGGAGAGGGGGCACAACTTCCTCTACCTCTGCTTTGACAATGAAGCCTACATGAACACCGGCATTCAGAGGTCTTCGGCTACCCCCTTCGGCGCTTCTACCACCACTTCACCGGCGGGCAAAATGAGCATGGGGCAGTTTACCTGGAAGAAGAACATGCCGGCCATCGCCGCCGCCCATAATATCCCTTACGTGGCTACCGCCTGCCCCAGCTATCCCTTCGACCTGCTGGCTAAGGTGGAAAAGGGGGCCAAGACCCCGGGTCCCGCTTACGTCCACATCCTTTCGGTCTGTCCCACTGGCTGGAGATGCGCCACCGATTTAAGCATCAAGATAGGGCGCCTGGCGGTAGAGACCGGCATATTCCCGCTCTACGAAATAGAAAACGGCAGGTACAAGCTAAGCCTCGACCCCCCAAAGCTCAGGCCGGTTACCGACTACATGAAGCTGCAGGGGAGGTTCCGCCACCTTTCCGAGGACTTAATAGCCAAGATTCAAAAGCGAGTGAGCGCCGAATACGCCGAAATTAAGGAGAAGGCGGTTGCCGACAAAGAGTAAGCCAGCCAAGCCGAAGGTAAAAGCGATACTGGACAGCTACCAGGGCGACCCGTCTATGCTGGTGTCCATCCTGCAGGATGTCCAGGCGGAGTACAACTACCTGCCCAAGGAAACCCTGACGCAGGTCAGCCAGGACTTAGATATACCGCTGACCCGTGTTTATAGCGTGGCCACCTTTTTCAAGGCTTTCAGCCTGAAACCGAGGGGGCGGCATATAATCAATGTCTGCCTGGGTACCGCCTGCCATGTCAGGGGAGCGGTTAGAATCCGCGACGAGATAGAGCGAGAGCTTGACATAAAACCAGGAGAGACAACCGAAGACTTTAAATTCACCCTGGAGACGGTCAACTGCGTCGGCGCCTGTGCCTTGGGGCCCATAGTCATCATTGACAGTAAGTATTCGGGGCAGATGAAGCCCGATAAAGTGAAAACCTTGCTGGAGAGTTACGACTAAATGGCCAAGACAAAGACTAAGCGGCTGAGCTCGCCGCAGGAGCTAGAGGCTCTAAGAGAATTAATAGTCAAGGGCAGAGACCCTAACCAGAGCTGCATCGTTATCTGCGGCGGCACCGGCTGCCTGGCTCTGGGAGCCCAGGAGGTTATTAACGCCTTCAAGCAGGAGATAGAGAAGGGTAGCTTGAAGAACAAGCTGGCTCTGAGGGTAACCGGCTGCCCTGGTTTCTGCGAGAGAGGCCCGCTGGTGGTAATCAAGCCGAAAAACATCCTCTACCAGCAGGTGAAGAGCGAGGATATTTCTGAGATAGTCTCGGCGACAGTCAAAGGCAATATTGTTGATAGACTACTCTACACCGACCCCGATACCGGGCAGAAAATAACCTATGAGCATGAGGTGCCCTTCTATAAAAAGCAAAAGCGCCTCCTCCTTGGCGACAACAGCAACATTGACCCCACCATAATTGAGGACTATCTGGCTCTGGGGGGCTATGCCACACTAAGTAAGGTCCTTTTCAAAATGTCCCCGGATAAGGTAATTGATGAGGTCAAGAAAGCGGGCTTGCGGGGGCGGGGCGGCGGTGGCTTCCCCACTGGCGTCAAGTGGGAGAGTTGCCGTCAGGCACAGGGAGACACCAGGTATGTCATCTGCAACTGCGATGAGGGAGACCCCGGCGCCTTCATGGACCGGAGCCTGATGGAGGGCAACCCCCACAGCGTCCTGGAGGGAATGCTCATCGGCGCCTATGCTATCGGCAGCCACCAGGGCTATATCTATGTCCGCAACGAATACCCGCTGGCGGTAAGAAATGCCGGGATAGCCATCAAGCAAGCTGGAGAACTGGGGCTCCTGGGCAAGAATATACTGGGCTCTGGTTTTGACTTCAGCGTCAAGATAAGCCGGGGAGGCGGGGCTTTCGTCTGCGGCGAATCGACGGCGCTGATGGCCTCGCTGGAAGGCAAGGTGGGCGAGCCCCGGGCCAAGTATGTCCACACCGTGGAGAAGGGCCTGTGGGAACAGCCGACCAACCTGAATAACGTTGAGACCTGGGCGAACGTCCCCCTGATAATCAAAAACGGCGCCGACTGGTACGCCAAGGTAGGCACCGAAGGCAGCAAGGGGACCAAGATTTTCTCGCTGGTGGGCAAGATAAACAATACCGGCCTGGTGGAAGTCCCCATGGGCATCACCTTAAGGGAGATTATCTACGATGTCGGCGGCGGCATCCCCGATAATAAAAAATTCAAGGCGGTGCAGACCGGCGGTCCCTCCGGCGGCTGCATCCCGGAGAGTTCGCTTGACCTGCCGGTGGACTTTGACCAGCTGACCGACGTTGGCTCGATGATGGGTTCCGGCGGCATGATTGTCATGGACGAGAACAGCTGCATGGTGGACATAGCCAAGTACTTCATCAACTTCCTTGAGGGCGAGTCCTGCGGCAAGTGCGTCCCCTGCCGCGAGGGCTTAAAGAGGATGAGCCAGATACTGACCGACATCACCGAGGGGAGGGGGAAAGAGGGAGATATTGAACTGCTGGAACGCCTGTCGGCAACCCTCGCCGATAGCTCCCTCTGCGCTCTGGGCAGCACCGCCCCCAATCCGGTATTGACCACCATACGTTATTTCAGGGATGAGTATGAAGCCCACATTAAAGATAAGCGATGTCCCGCCGGCGTCTGCCGGGAGCTGGTTACCTATCTCATTGACGAGGAAAATTGCCCCGGCTGCGGGCTTTGCGTTAAGGCCTGCCCGGTGGAGGCGATAACCGATATGGGCAAGAAGAAGCCGGTGGTATTGGACCAGGAGAAGTGCATAAAGTGCGGCGCCTGCTACGATGTCTGCAAGCTCGGGGCGATAATAAGGAAGTAAAAGCGGAGAGAAATGGTTACACTGAAAATTGATGGCCGAGAGGTGCAAGCCGAAGAGGGGAAGACCATACTGGAGGTGGCCAGAGAGAATAACATCTACATACCCAGTCTCTGCTACCATGAGGAGGTAACCCCCTACGGCGCCTGCCGCCTCTGCCTGGTTGAGGTTACCGGCAACGGACGGGAAAGGCTGGTAGTCTCCTGCCTCTATGAGGTAGCGGATGGACTCAAGGTAAAGACCAACTCGGAGAGAATCGCCGCTAACCGCCAGATGATAATGGAGCTGCTCTTAGCTAGGTGCCCCAACAACCAGGCAATACAGGAGCTGGCCCGGCAGCTGGGCGTTGAAAAAACGAGCTTCAAACTGGACGATAACCAGTGCATGCTCTGCGCCTTATGCGTTCGGGTATGCCAGGAGGTTGTCGGCGTCTCTGCCATCAGCCTGGTCAACAGGGGAGTCGACCGGGCGCTGGCTACCCCCTTCTACGAGCCTTCCGACGTCTGCATCGGCTGTGGTTCCTGCGCCTATGTCTGTCCGGTAGATGCCATAAGGTTTGAGGATATCGGCGACACCAGGTATATCTACTGGCCCAACAATAAGATGGAGTTCAAGCTGAAGAAGTGTAAGACCTGCGGTAACTACTGGGCTCCAGAGAAAGAGCTAGAGTATATAAGAAAACAGGCAAACCTGCCCGCCGACGCCTTTGACAACTGCCCCGACTGCCGGGAATAACCCGCTCTCCATCCTCGCATTGACCCCTAATCCCAGCCTTGCTATACTCTGTGATGCGGGGTGTAGCGCAGGGGGTAGCGCGCATGGTTTGGGACCATGAGGTCGGCGGTTCAAATCCGCCCACCCCGACCATTATTTAGTCAGCCAGTGTTACAATGGGAGCACCAGGGGTATTTTTCTTTACCGATTTAATGCCTTTTTTCGCGTTAGGCTTAGTGGTATAGCCCTGACCCGAATCGGCTATTATTCTCCCATTCCTGTGACGAAGCCGCCAGTAAAATTTCTTATCCTTCTTGCTTTTGTATAATACAAATTTTGCCTTAGATTCCGCCATGATGTTTCCTCCTTTTAACCCTGTTTTATATATCGGGAATTTGAGTCTAGCCCCCGTTTGTTTCATTGTCAATATCTTTGATTTGACAGCCTGCACCTTTTCTGCTAATGAATACTGGTGTGGGCAATGCAACTGATGAGGTAAAAAACTATGCTTAGCCAAGACGAACGGGAAAGGTATGACCGGCAGATACTGATTAAGGGATTCGGGGAGGAGGGGCAAGCCAAGCTTAAAAAGGCCAAGGTCTTTATTGCCGGTGCCGGCGGGCTGGGTTCGGTGACAGCCACCTACCTGGCGGCAGCCGGGGTAGGGGTGATACGCCTGGTTGACCATGATAATGTAGAACTTAGCAATCTGAACCGGCAGGTCTTGCACTGGGACGAGGACATGGGCAAGAAGAAGGCTGATTCGGCGGCGGAGAAGCTGAAAAGGCTAAATCCAGGGCTGAAGGTGGAAGCGGTAAAAGAAAAGATAAGCCAAGCCAATATTTCTCAGCTGGTGGCTGGCTTTGACCTGATAGTTGATGCCATGGATAACCTGCCCACCAGATACCTGATGAATAAGGTAGCTATAGAGATGAAGATACCCTTCTTTCATGGCGCCGTCCACGGCTTTGAGGGCAGGGCAATGACCATAATCCCCGGTGAAACAGCCTGCCTGGGGTGCGTCTACCGGGGGGCTATTGCGGAGGGGAAGTTCCCGGTGCTCGGGGTTACCCCAGGGGTCATCGGCTGCATTCAGGTAACAGAGGTAATAAAGTATATCGTGGGCATCGGCCAGCTGTTGACCAACCGGCTGTTAGTCTACGACGGGCTGAACATGAAATTCTCCGAGTTTAAGGTCAAGAGAGACCCGAACTGCGAGTACTGCGGGCATTCGAGAGGTAAAGAGAGCCGTTGAGCGTTAAGATAAACCTTGCTTCCTCCCTCCACCACCTTACCAATGACCAGGCGGTAGTCGAGGTCAATGGCAATACCATCGGCCAGTGCCTTGAGCAATTGATTGCCCGCTTCCCCAGGACTCGAAAGAGGCTCTTGGAAAAGAACGGCGCGCTGAACCGCATCATTAATATCTATATTAATGGAGAGAGCGTTTCTCCCGAGGGGCTGGCCACAGCGGTTAAAGACGGGGACGAGTTTCACATTGAGGTGATAATCTCCGGCGGGTAAGGCTTAAGCAGAGCGGCGAACCTTTATTATCTCGGCCAGAATGCTGACGGCTATCTCTTCCGGTGTCTGAGCGCCTATCTCCAGGCCGATGGGGGTATGGACTCTATCCAGCTGTTCCTGAGATATCCCTTTTTTAAGCAGGTGAGAGAATATAGCCTTGACCTTGGTCTGACTGCCAATCATGCCGACATACCTGGCTGGCGTAGTCACCGCCCACTCTAATACCAGCTCGTCGTGCTGATGCCCGCGGGTAATAATCACCAGGTAGCTGGACTTATCTATCTTAAGCCTGGGGAAGGCTTTGGTGAAATCGTCAGCGAGGAGAACCTCGGCTCCGGGAAATCTATCGGCGTTGGCAAATTCAGCCCGGTCGTCGATGACGGCAATCTCAAAGCCAGTAAGCTGGCCCATCTTAGCCAGGGGCAGAGAAACATGCCCGCCGCCGAAGAGGTAAAGGCGGGGTGGGGTCAGGATAGGCTCAATAAACACCTCCAGCTCCCCGCCGCAAATCATGCCCGCTTCCTCGGCTTCTTTGGCGGTCAGGCTCATATGGAGCCGCTTTGGCTTGCCCTGTTTGGTCACCTTAACCGCCTCCTCGATTACCTGGGCTTCCAGGCTGCCGCCGCCGATGGTGCCCAGGATACTGCCGTCGGGCTTGACCAGCATCTTGGTCCCTTCCTCCCGGGGCGTGGAGCCGCTAGCCGAGACTATGGTTACCAGCGCCGCTTCCCCGCCCTCAGCCTTAATTCTGACGATTTCCTGATAGATATCGGTCATCCTGCCCCCCCCCCTAAACATTGAGGTGCATCAGTATCGCTTCTAAAACTCCGCCGGCAATCGTCCTCACCCGGGGCCTAATGCTGTAACCGACCTCTTTACCCCGGGAAGGCTCTATCTCACCCAGTTTCGTCCCCTTATCCACCTCTATCCCACTCCTGAGCAAGGCTCTAACCACGCCGGCTATCTTGGCTTTGACCGGCTGCCCGGCTACCGAGGCTACCACTTCGCCAGCGGCAACCTGCTCGCCTATGCCTTTCTCGGTCAGAAATAGCCCTTCGACGGGTGAATGCAGCACCCGCTTGAAGGTCAAGCCCCTGGCGGCGATGGGGACGGCGGTATTCTCTTCGGCTCCTCCCTTAAGGATTACCCTGCCCAGACTCTGGCTATTATTGGTCTCCACCACCATATCAACATCTTTCCCTGCCTGAAAACCGGGGCCGAGCCCAATTACCAGCGGGGCATCGCCGCTCCTTGTGCCCAGGTTTCTCTTGGCCATTATAGCGTCAATCAATACCTGAGGGTTAAGGATGTCCTTTAGCGATGCCTCGGGGTCGACCATAATGGGCAGTTTGTTGGCGCGCCATACCTCGGCAATCTCAATGGTAGACTCGACATGCCGAGCGACCACCCCTTCTACCTCTTTCTCGCCGTCATATATCGCCTCGGAGAAGGCGACTCCCCGGCTGACAGCCAGGGGTTGAGAGACCTCGGTCATGCAGACCCGGAAGTGGGCGCGAGCCAGCTTATGAGCCACCCCGCTGGCTACCTCCCCACCACTCCTGATGAGAACTACCAGATTGCTCAGTTCCATTTTATTTCCTGGGTAACCCCAGTCCTTTCAGGGCGATTATGTTCTTCTGAATCTCCGATGTGCCGGCGGCGATAGTGGCGCCAAAAGAGACCAGATAAGAGTGTGCAATCCACCCCTGCCAGGGGGCTACAGCCTCCCTCCTGTCAAGCTGGCCGTACAGGCCCATTAACTGCATGGCTATGCCGGCGGCGCGCCTGAACAGGTCGGTGCTATACAGCTTGGTCATGGCAGCATGCCAGGCAGTGTTAATTCCCTTATCGTGCAACCAGGCCACCCGATAGTTAAGCAAGCGGCCTATCTCGGCATCTACCGCCAGTCTAGCCAGCAGGTCGCTGTTGGCTTTTGTCTGCCTTTCCGGGGTAGCCCTGATATATTCTATCATCTTTTCAATCATGGCCTGCACCATAGCCACGAATTCGATAGAAGTCCGCTCATAGCCCAGCAGTGCCTGGGCTACCTCCCAGCCTTCATTCTCCCGCCCGACCAGGTTTGCCTCCGGAACCTTCACCTCCTCAAAGAATATCTGGCTGAAATGGACCTCTCCGGCCATATTCTCTATCGGGCTGAGGCTAATGCCGGGGGTGGATAAATCGACCAGGAGAAAGCTGAGTCCCTTGGCCCCCTTGGAATGGGGGTCAGACCTGGCCAGCAGACAGCACCAGTCCGAATATTCGGCAAAGGTGCTCCAGGTCTTCTGCCCGTTTACGATAAAGCTCCTGCCATCTCTTAGCGCCCTGGTCTGGAGGGAAGCCAGGTCGGAGCCGGCTTCTGGCTCACTAAAACCCTCGCACCATAATTCCTGTCCCTTAGCAATCGGCTCTAGATGCCTCTCCTTCTGTTCCTCAGTGCCGTACTCAATAAGGGTAGGGGCCAGCATCTTCACGGAAACAGGGTTATAGCCGGGCGAACCCCGTCGTGCTATCTCCTCGGAGAAGATAAGGTAATCTATATACGAACGTGATTGACCGCCGTACTCCTTAGGCCAGAACAGAGATAGCCACCCCTTTTCCCCTAACTTACGGGCTATATCCTTGAATACCTGCTCGCCATCCTGACTGCCGCCGGTATGGTCGCCGGTGGTAGGGGCTGGATAACCCACCCAGTCCGCTGGCAGTTCCGCATCCAGAAAAGCGCGTATCTCCCGCCGAAATTCCTCCTGCTCTTTAGTAAAGCCGAAATCCACTCCGTTTACCTCAAGACCTATAATTATATCCTCTGTCAAATTGTAGGGCTATCCATAGCTAGGCGTCAAGGGCTATAGCCCGGTGCGGGTTTGGCGTTACGGAGGAGAAACAAAAACCACCCCGATTAAGAGTGGTTTTATCAGATACGATTTAGCTATAAATTAGTAGGCCGTGCAGGTCTCGAACCTGCGACACCCTGATTAAAAGTCAGGTGCTCTGCCAACTGAGCTAACGGCCCACTACAACAAAGCCAGTTTAGCAAATCCCGCTTTCAAACGCAACCTGTTATTTTTAAAACCGCTCTGGACTCTTAGCCCCGCCCGCTATTATAATTACAGGGGTGTAAGAGATGGAAAAGCCGAGCCAGGAAGTGACCGTCAATCAGGCCAGGTTAGCCATTATCCAGGGGGATATTACCCGCCAGGCTACCGAGGCTATAGTGAACGCCGCCAACTCCGGGCTGATGGGGGGAGGGGGCGTCGATGGCGCCATTCACCGGGCGGGAGGAACGGCTATCCTGGAGGAGTGCAAGCGGATTGTAGCCAGGCAGGGGCGTCTGCCCACAGGCAAGGCGGTTATCACCACCGGGGGAAACCTGCCGGCAAGATACGTAATCCACACCGTCGGCCCTATCTGGCAGGGGGGAAATAAGGGTGAAGCCGCCCTCCTGGAGAGCGCCTACCGGGAAAGCCTGAAGCTGGCGGCGGCCAAGAAGCTGGCCAGTGTCTCCTTTCCCTCAATCAGCACCGGCGCCTATGGCTACCCCCTGGCTGAGGCGGCCAGAGTAGCTATAAAGACGGTGGCCTCTTTTCTCAAAGAGTCGGCTGGCTCGCTCAAGGAAGTGGTCTTCGTCCTCTTCGATTCCAGAAGCTATGAAGCCTACGCCTCCGCCCTTGAGGAGGCGGTATGAAGATAGGGGTAGTCTCCGATAGCCACGTCACCTCACTGGCCGAGCTTCCTGACAGGCTATTACTGGCCCTGGCTGAGGTAGAGCTGATAATCCATGCCGGGGATTTCATAAGCAGAGACGTGCTTGATGGCTTGAAGCGGCTGGGGGAGGTGAAAGCGGTGCAGGGCAATATGGACTCAGCCGAGCTTAAGCGGATTCTCCCCGAAAGAGAGCTGCTGGTAGTAGAAGGGAGAAGAATCGGGATTATCCACGGCTGGGGCAGCCCCTATGGCATCGACGATAGGGTAGGCAGGATGTTTAAAGACGTCGACGCTATTGTCTACGGTCATTCCCACTACTCCCAGAACGAGGTAAAGCAGGGCATCCTTTTCTTCAATCCCGGTCAGGCCAGAAACTCATTCGGCATTCTAACCGTCGGCCAACGGATTAGCGGCCAGATAATAAAACTCTAAAATAAGAGATAACGGGGGTAGAATAATGGCATATCGAGGCTCCAATACAACCGTGGTGTGGGCACTAATAGCCGCAAACCTGGTGCTGTTTATCGCCACCCTTTTCGAGCAAGACCTCATTCGTATTCTTGGCCTGCAGCCAGCCAGCTTCGGGGATAGGCCCTGGACTCTGCTGACCTCCATGTTTATGCACGCCAACGTTTGGCATATCCTGTTCAATATGGTAACCCTCTACTTCTTCGGCAGCTACCTGACTAGGCTGCTCGGAGCCAAAAGGTTCCTCATCGTTTACTTTGCCGGAGGCATACTGGGGAGTGCCTTATATCTGCTGCTGGGTTCGCCATATTCTACAGTTATTGGCGCCTCGGGAGCTATCTTTGCCCTGGGGGGAGCTCTCACTGTGATGAGGCCCAGGTTGAGGGTGCTTGTTTTCCCCATACCGGCCCCGCTTCCCCTCTGGGTGGCGGTTATCGGCATCTTCGCTATCTTCTCCTTCCTCCCCAGCGTAGCCTGGCAGGCTCACCTCGGCGGGCTGGTCTTCGGTCTGGCCGCCGGCTACTTCTTCAGAAGGAGAGAGCGCTACTACTACTCTTGACGAAAAGCCAAAGATGGTCTATCCTAATGCCTAGATCGGCTAGGGTAGCGGAATATTGGAATTATCTTATCTATCACTATCAATGTTGGCCGCTTTCGGTCTGGGTGCCTGCCCCTTCTCGGTGTGGATTGGGCGCTGGTTCTTAGGTAAAGACATAAGAGACTACGGGGACGGCAATCCCGGGGCAGCCAATGTCTTCCGCGCCGGAAGCAGCAAGCTGGGCCTCCTGGCAGTGATTTTAGATGTAGCCAAGGGGTTTCCCTTCGTCTTCCTGGCACACGCCTTTTTTGAGCTTCCCGATGCCGCCGTTCTGCTCGTAGCCATGAGTGCCATACTGGGCCATGCTTTCTCCCCACTGCTTCAGCTAAGAGGGGGAAAGGCGATAGCCGTTACCTTCGGCGCCCTCCTAGCCCTGCCCCAGCACGAGATAGTGGTTGTCTTTGCCGCTCTTACCCTGCTCGGTTTCCTCTTTATAGAAGTCAATGCCTGGGCGGTGATACTGGGCGCTGTTGGCTCGCTGGCTTTTATACTGGTCATCAGGGGAGGCTCCTGGGAGGCGCTGTTCCTGCTGGGCTTACTGGTGCTGATGGTGGTAAAACACTTTGAAGAGCTAAAGACAGCCCCCAGGATTAAGGTGAAAATCCGCGCCTGGCTGCAATCAAGGGGACGGGAACCCTAAGACGAGGTTTCCCCCAACTATCTAGACAATATCAAGCTTTTTGGGAAACGGAGGCAGCTTCTTCACGATATCCAGCGGCCATACCGCCCTGAGCCTCTTTTCAGTCCAGGCCTTTATCGAGATAACGTCAATGGGCAGACCCGCGGGCAAATTAGCGTGCACTTCGAAGGCGCCGTGGGAAGCACACCCTCATTACGGAACCACTCGACTTGATATAGGCTGAAATCCTGTTGAGAAAAACGGTTTCCCCTTTCTTGACATGTGAGGGGGGAGTGTTGTAGATTTTTTAAGGCGGGCCGAAAAATTTCACTAACTTTTGAACGCGATCTTGGTTGGACAAGCGCCGCTTGAAAGTGATCTGGGGGAAGAAAGTCAGCTGGAATACTTGAGAGATTGTATGGTAAAGGCGCATGTGGTGTTTTGGTATATGTCAGAGACGGAAGTCTAGTGAAGATCTAAGACGACCTGGACCAAATCTTATTACAATGGGAGGGAACTGAGATGACTGAATCCAAGTATACTCAGTCTACAGAATGGCCGTACCCGGTAAATTACGGCAAGGAGAATGAAGATGTTGCCGATGTCCTGATCCTTGGTGGTGGCATAGCTGGATGCCACGCGGCTATAACTGCCGCTAAACGGGGAGCAAAGGTCATTGTCGTTGACAAGGGAGCGGTGATAAGAAGCGGTCTTGGTGGTACCGGAGTTGACCACTGGCACCTTGCCTGCACCAACCCGTGCTCTAAGATTACTCCGGAAGAGATGGTGGGGCTACTTAAGAAATTTGGCGATTATTTCTACCTTGAATTTGGCAACGGGATTACCTGTTACATCACCTGCAAAGAAAGCTACGATGCCCTTCTTGATTGCGAGAAGACGGGGGTGAAGGTTAGAGATGTGGATGACGAATTTGCCGGAGCCTCCTTTAGAGATGAAAAGACCAAATTAATGTTTGCCTATGATTACGAGAATAAGTATTGTATACGCGTTAATGGGGGGGCGAACATCAAGGTCGCCCTGTACAATGAGCTTAAACGTCTCGGTGCGAAAATCTACGACCATGTTATGGCGACCAGCCTGCTCACCGAAGGGGGCAAACAAGGAGCCAGGGTTGTCGGTGCAACCGGGGTAAACGCAAGAACCGGCGAATTCTATATCTTCAAGGCAAAGTCTACCCTGCTCTCTATGGGCGCACCCGCTGGGCTCTGGATATTCTCCACAGAATTGGCAGGTGCTACCCTATTCCAGGAGCCCAACCTCACCGGTGAAGGCACGGCTATGGCGTGGCAGGCTGGAGCAGAGTTAACCATGCTGGAGAGAAGCTCGGCGATGATAGCTTCCGGTGGTTTCAGCTATCCAATGTATGGCACCGGTAATGCTCATAACACCTGGTATGCTTGCACCATAGTCGATGCCGATGGCAAGGAAGTCCCCTGGGTTGACCGGGACGGGAAAATACTGAAAACAGTATCAGAGCGATACCGCCCGGCACCCGGGCAGAAAACCTTTGTCTACGGTCGCATGTCTCCCTCCTATGAGCTCTGGGGACCAACTATTATCCCCGACCTGCCCGAACGCATTATGAAGGGTGAGTTCAAACTACCGCTTTATGCCGACTTGCCCGGTATGCCTGAGCACGAGCGGAGAGCGATATGGGGCCTCATGGTAGGCAATGAAGGCAGGACACGCATCCCAATATACGATAGGTACACAAAGGCCGGGTTTGACCCTGACAAGGATATGCTTCAGGCAAATATTATGCCTCCCGAACAATACGGCTTTGGCGCCTGGTGGGGGGCATATGGGCCGCGCCAGTGGCGAACGGGAGGATTTGCTGCTGGCGGTGGGCTGGCGTTTGACTGGGACCTCAAGACCAGTCTTGAGGGTTTATACGTGGCGGGAATGACAACATACGCTGGTGGAGACCACTCTGTAGCCGCCTGCTCCGGCAGATATGCGGCTAGAAAGGCGGTCAAGTATGCGCAAACAGCCCAGGAGCCCGTCATTGAAAGGAAGCAGGTGGACAAGGAGAAGGCTCGTGTCTACGCCCCCGTAACGCAAAAGGACGGAGTGGGGTGGAAAGAATTGCGGGCCGGGCTGTGCCGAATTATGCAGGACTATTGCGGCGAGTATAAGAGTGAGGAAACTCTGAAAACGGGGCTGGGATGGTTCAACAGCATTAGAGAGAGTGAAGCGGCCACAGCTTACGCCAGGAATCCGCATGAGTTAGAGCGTACCCTGGAATGCCTGACACACATTACCGTGGGAGAAATTATAATGCATGCTTCTTTAGCCCGGAAGGCGAGCAGCCTGCCCCTGGAATTCAAGAGGCTGGATTATCCCGAAATGGATCCACCGGAGTGGAACAAGTTTGTCACCATCAGGCTGGAGAACGGGGATGTCAAGGTGGGAGAGCTGCCTTTCAACTACTGGCTCCTGCCACCTAATGCTCCCAAGTATGAAGAGAATTACCAGAAGCATTGTGACCTATAAAAATTTAATGGGGCGGTGACTATCACACTAAAAGGGAGTAAGTGATTATGTATAACAAAGCCTATATGGTACCCAACCCGATGACACCAAACCAGGCAATATTTATTAGTCCCGAGTTCTGCAACGGCTGCAACACCTGTGTGGACGTGTGCCGGTCGGACGTACTGGTACCCAACCCAGAGAAAGGCAAGCCACCCATAGTAATGTATCCCGATGAATGCTGGTTTGGTGGCTGTTGTGTTGCCCACTGCCCCGTGCCGGGAGCCATTAGAATGGAGCATCCCTTAAATCAACGAGCCGGCTGGAAGCGCAAGGAGACCGGTGAATACTTCCGCGTTGGAATGAAAAATCCACCACCTCCTAATACCAGGCCGCCGGTTGGCTGACAGCCTAAGGAACTAGACAATGATGAGCATGTAAAAAGGGCCTATCTATATGGTAAGAACGAATCCAAATGAAAGTGGCAGAACCTGACTTATGATTGGTGGTGGCCAGATTGACGATGAAGTCAGGAAATATGCATATGCCGATGCCTACGGTAAAGACGCCATGGTGGCAGTGTCACTAGAAAAGGATGGGTAGAAGCCAATTGACAGTAGAGAAGAAATGGGCTGAGTTATCTCCCGAGGAAAAGCGGGAAGAGCGATTCAAGAGATGGCTTTCGCCTGATGTTAAGTTCTCCAGCCCAGAAGCCGAGAAAGCCTACAAGGCAAGATTAACGAGGATAATCGAAGCTATTCGGCTGAGGGAACCTGACCGGGTACCGGTTAATCTGCCGTCGGGATATTTCCCGACTTATTATGCTGGGATAACGCTCCGGACGGCCATGTATGATTATGATGAACTCTGCCAGGCGTGGCTGAAGTTTATGCAGGATTTTGATATGGATACGTTTGGAGGTCCCGGTCTTGTCTTTCCAGGTAGGGTAAGTGAGCTTCTTGATACGAGAATATCGAAATGGCCGGGCCACGGTCTTCCTGCTGATGTAAGATTTCATCAGTTTGTTGAAGGCGAATATATGAAGGCGGACGAATACGATGTCTTCCTGAATGACCCGTCGGATTTTTGCCTTAGATTCTATCTGCCCCGCACATTAGGAGCTCTGGAGCCTTTCCATAGGCTTTCTCCCTTCACACATGCATTGGGGATGCCGACCAATTTTTTAGCATCGTGCACAATGCCGGATGTTCAGGCGGCGTTTCAATCTATTGTAGATGCTGGTAGAGAACTGGGGAAATGGTGGGAGGCTGTTGAGGACTGTAGCCAGAAGGTGATGTCAGAGGGATTCCCGTCTTTCTGGGGTGGCATGGCCATGGCGCCCTTTGATACCTTCGCCGATACATTAAGAGGAACTCGGGGGATAGTCATGGATATGTACCGGCAGCCGGATAAGTTACTAGAAGCCATGGAAAAAGTAACACCCCTGAATATTGAGGGGGCAGTGTCGGCTGCCAACGCCTCCGGAGGTCCAGTAATATTTATGCCGTTGCATAAAGGTGATGATTCTTTTATGTCCAACAAGCAGTACGAGACCTTCTACTGGCCCACCTTGGAAAAGGTTATTTTAGGCTTGGTTGATGAGGGCCTCGTGCCGCTGTTATTCGCTGAGGGAAGCTATAATAGGCGTTTGGAGATTATTAAAGATTTGCCCAGGGGCGTGGTGGTGTGGCATTTTGACCAGACGGATATGGCCAGAGCCAAAGAAGTCCTTGGTGACTCCGCCTGTATCGCCGGGAATGTACCTGCCTCGCTGATATGCACGGGTACGCCCCAGGCTGTTAAAGAATACTGCCGTCAGCTTATCGAGGTTTGTGGTAAGGGTGGCGGTTATATCTTAACCGGCGGGGCAGCTGTTGATAAGTGCAATCCCGATAATCTGCGTGCCATGATGACAGCCGCCAAAGAATATGGCACCTACTAGATAGAGGGAGGCCGTCTTCTGGCATAGTAAGCTCAAGGGTTTCACTTACCTCGTGTGGGCCAACCTCCATCCTTGTGGCGGTTCTTTCTTAGGTGAGCCCTCTCTATCTTCATATCTTTGTCACGCATCGCTTCCTGTTTGGAGTATTGACAAGCATAATATGGAGAGTATAATTGCAGTTACTAGAACGGAATAATTTCTAAACTAAAAAGTCTCGCTGAAGAAAGGAGGCAAACAATGATTCAGGTAGGGGTGAAATAGTTTCTGGAGAATTCACAAAGGAGGCATGTTTTAACAATGAATAAGTTACTTGTTTGTTTGTTAGTGTTAGCCCTGATAGCAGTGCCCTTATTTGCTGCCTGTGATGAAGATGGTGTAACAACCACACCGCCGACCACACCGCCGACCACACCAGCCGAAGAAGAACCGGTATACGGTGGTGTCATGAGAGTCGTTGGGGGTACCTTTCCATCGGTTGTAGGATATCCACCGGAATTCAGCCCCACTGACAGCATATACGCCCTGCCCTGCATAGAAAGACTATGCGAATGGGATGAAGATGGGGTTCAAATCCCAGTGTTAGCTACAGCCTGGGTAGTAGACCAGGATAACCTGACCATCACTTGGTACCTGAGGGAAGGCGTTACCTTTCATGATGGGACACCCTGGAATGCCGAGGCATGCCGGTGGAACTTCCAGCTACAATTGGACGGGGGCAGGTTACCTTATGGTCAATACGTAGAGTCCCTTGAAGTTGTTGATGAGTACATTTTCAGGATGCATCTTACGGACTACACCTGGTACATGATCGAACAATATGGGTGGGTCATGATGATTTCGCCGACAGCATTTGAAAATGCCGGCGACACTCTTGAAGAGCGTATAGATTGGGCTCGCTCAAACTCAGTAGGGACAGGTCCCTTCCAACTTGTTGATTTTCAGCGAGATGTCATCCTCGTATACGAGGGGAATGATGACTACTGGCGGGAAGGCATGCCATATCTCGATGGTATCGAAGCCAGTTTCATTCCAGACCCCGTGACAGCCGCAGCCAAGATGGAGGCGGGAGAGGCAGATATGTGGATATACGCGCAATCCGTACAAAGCATTCTTGACTTAGAGGAAATGGGGCTTACGGTAAACCGGGGGACTGGCCTGTCTGGTATGTTCTGGTCGCTCTTGCCTAATTCCAGCGACCCCGACTCACCACTTGCCATTCAGGAGGTACGCGAGGCAATAGAGTATGCCATTGACCGCCCGGCCATAGCCGAGATGCTGGGATTCGGCGAGTATGAACCTCTTCATCAGATAGCTTCCCAAGATTGGCCGGGTTATGTTGAGGGTTATGACCCCCGACCGTATGATCCGGCGATGGCCGAACAGTTGCTGGCTGATGCGGGTTACGCCGGTGGCTTCGAGATCTCGATAATGGCCACGGATGCAGCACGTGATGCTGTCTCCGCTTTACAGGCTTATCTGGGTGATGTAGGCATTGATGTTGAACCGGATATCGCCGACTTTGGCAGATACTTTACTGCTCTCTTTTTCACAGGCTGGGATGACCTAGTATTAGCTGCGTCTGGAATCAACCCCGATGCCACTGACTTATTCGTCCATTTTGGCCCCACCCCGATGACCTTCATGACTGGTAACATCTATAAGTCACCCGAATACCTAGCTCTATGCGATGAGGCGCTGGATCCCCAGTATGCAGATGCCTTTGAGGCAATGGATACGATAAGGGATGCAGTAATGCAGGCCGGTGAGGATGCTATGATTATCCCACTTTGGAGAGACCTCAGCGTGGCGGTGATGCAGTCCTATGTTCACAGCGATTATTTCATGATACACGGCGTCATCTGGACCCCGTATGACACTTGGATGGAACCACATTAAGCAGTCTGAATAAGAAAGCCGGGTGATTCATTCTCATCCCTGGAATGGGGCCGGGGGTGAATCACCCGGCGCAAAGAAGAAAGTAGTAATTCTTTTTAGTAGCTAGCCTGCGGATTACTTAGACAAATCTTTGAGGTCTGGGCTGAGTACCGGTTTGTGCCTGACCAAGAAGATTTCTTAATGCCGACCGGGATTTAATATGACAACATATATTGTCCGGCGACTGATACAGGCATTGGTCGTTCTTATCCTAGTGACCCTGATTGTTTTCTTTGTCATGCGACTACTGCCTGGCGACCCAATACTGATTTACGTGGCCCAGACTGCGGAATTAGAAGCTATGCCTCAGGAAAGGATTGATGAACTCCGGGCCGAGTTTGGTCTGGATAAGCCGATAATGGTGCAATACGCCAATTGGATGGCGGGCATTTTCCGGGGGGATTTCGGCACCTCAATATTCTACCGCGAGGATGTGGGCACGCTCATGCTTGAGCGTTTCCCCATAACCATTCACCTGACCTTGCTCTCCTTGATAGTTGGTGCCATTTTCGGCGTCCTGGCGGGGATGCTCACGGCTGTGAGGCGGGGCAAATGGTTGGATAAAATAGTCACACCTCTGACATATGTCGGTCTAACCATCCCTGTGTTCTTGTTGGGGATATTGCTGATATACGCTTTTGGCGTCAAGCTCGGCTGGCTGCCCATATCGGGCTACACCTCGCCACTGGATGATTTCTGGTTGAGCACCAGGCAGGTGATTATGCCCGTCTTTTGTCTGGCTATTTTTGGTGTGGCGGCTAACGCGCGCCAGATGCGGTCAAGCATGCTTGAGGTTACCCGGCAGGACTATATTCGCACCGCCTGGTCCAAGGGCTTAGGAGAGCGCGCGGTAGTAATGAGGCATATGCTGAAAAACAGCCTCATCCCGGTTATTACCCTGATGGGTGTTAGTGTCAGCATCATCCTTGGCGGTTCGGTGCTCGTTGAGAGGGTGTTTGCCATTCCCGGTGTCGGCAGTTTGTTGGTCAGCAGCATTTTTGGCCAGGACTACGTAGTGGTACAGGCCATTACTTTGATCTTTGCCGTCATAATCTTATTGGTCAATTTGATTGTTGATATATCTTATGCTTGGCTTGACCCCAGGATACGGTATGGCTAGCGAGCGTAGAATATGGTAGAAAAACATACCAGCGACATAGGTTTCTCAGAAGCTCCAGTCCGCGCCAGCGAGTGGCGGCGCTTTCGGCGGGTATTCTTTGAGCGCAAGCTGGTTACCTTCGGGCTGGTGGTATTAGTGTTGATGGTGATTGCCGCCGCCTTTGCCCCGTTGCTGACACCCTACGACCCCTATGAGCTAGGAGACGCGGGTGAGTCGTTGCTTCAACCGGGCGGGGAGCACCTCCTGGGCACTGACCTTCTAGGTAGAGATACGCTAAGCCGGCTCATCTACGGCGCAAGGACGGCGCTGATGGTCGGCTTTATATCGGTTTTTATTTCTGGCTTCATTGGTGTTCCGCTGGGGATAATTGCCGGATACTTTGGCGGCGTTATTAATATGGTCATCATGAGGGCTATGGACGCAATTATGTGCTTCCCGATGCTTTTACTGGCCCTTTTACTTGCCGCCGTGCTAAGAGAATACGATGTTATTAGTGGCATCTGGGTCGTTATCATCGCCCTGAGCATCGCCATAATACCTGGATACGCTAGGGTAACACACGGAGTGACCTTGAGCATCAAGGAAAATGAATATATTATGGCCCAACGGGCTATGGGCTCCAGCAATATGCGCGTGATGTTTAGACATATCCTACCCAATGCCTTTCCGCCGCTGATAGTGCTGGTGACGATGCAGCTGGGGGCTTTAATCCTGGCCGAAGCCGGACTCAGCTTCTTGGGCATCGGCATTGACCCACCGGGCGCGGCCTGGGGAGCAATGGTTTGGGATGGCTATAGATATTTAGCCAACAATACGGCGCTTTGGCTGTCGCCTGGTATTGCCATTGCGCTGGTGGTATTTGCCTTCAATATGGTGGGGGACGGCTTAAGGGATGCCCTCGATCCCAGGCTCAGAGGCTTACTCTAGTGATAAGGAAAAGAGCATGGCGGAGTTATTGAAAGTAGAAAACCTGAAGACTCAGTTCCACACCGAGGGCGGTGTGGTCAAGGCGGTGGATGGCATTTCCTACCACATCGACGAGCGAGAAATAATTGGCCTGGTGGGGGAGAGTGGTTGTGGTAAATCAGTCAGCCAGCTTTCGGTGATGCAGTTAATATCCACGCCGGGTGAAATTGTCGGCGGTGAGGTTATCTTCGAGGGACAGGACCTACTCAAGTATAAGACTCACGGACCGGAAATGCGTTCTGTTCGCGGTGCTAAGATAGCCATGATATTTCAGGAACCAATGACCTCGCTCAACCCGGTATTGACCATTAATCAGCAGTTAACGGAAATGCTAGAGCTACACCTGGGGATGAGCAAGAAGGTGGCTAGGGAAAGGGCAATCGAGCTACTCGGAATGGTGGGTATCCCCAGTGCCCATAACCGCATTGATGATTATCCCCATCAGTTCAGCGGCGGCATGCGGCAGAGGGTGATGATTGCTATGGCGCTTTCCTGCAGTCCAAAGATACTCATCGCCGATGAACCAACAACAGCTCTGGATGTGACCACCCAGGCACAGTTATTAGAGCTGATGAAGGATATGGTCGAGCGATTTAAAGCCTCGTTGGTTATCGTGACCCACAACCTAGGCGTTGTGGCCCGGTATGCACAGAGGATATATATTATGTATGCCGGGCGCATCGTGGAGGAAGGCACGATTAAGGATATATTCGGTAAGCCGCGCCATCCGTATACTATAGGATTGCTTAAATGCATACCCAGGCTGGATGAGGAGGAGGGGAGGAAACTGGTCCCTATTGAGGGCCTACCGCCTAATCTGATTAACATGCCACCCACCTGTGCCTTTCTACCCAGGTGCTCTTACAAGGTCGAAAGGTGTTTTCAAGAGCCCTGGCCTCCACTCAAACGTCTGCATGACCGACACTACATCAGCTGCTATGCTAATACCGAGGAGAAGACAGGTGAACCCACTGAAAGATGAGGCTATTTTAGACGTCAGAGACCTGAAAATGTACTTCCCGGTTACCAGGGGCCTCCTGCGGAGAAAGGTGGCTGATGTCAAAGCTGTTGACGGTGTCACCTTTAAGATCAGGAGGGGTGAAACGTTAGGATTGGTAGGGGAGAGCGGCTGCGGCAAAACCACCATTGGCCGCTGTGTTCTCAGGTTATATCAGCCCACCAGCGGCAGTATTTTCTTTGAAGGAGAAGAGCTCTCCTCTTTATCGGAGTCAAAGATGAGGCGAATCCGCTGCAACATGGCGCTCATTTTTCAAGACCCCTATAGCTCGCTAGACCCCCGCCAGAGCGCGGGCAGTATCGTTGGCGAACCGTTAAAGGTTCACAACTGGGTTGGCAGTCAGTCTGAATATAACGATAGAGTGGAGCAGCTGTTTCGCCTGGTTGGGCTGGACTCCAGCATGACTGACCGCTTCCCCCATGAGTTCAGCGGTGGCCAAAGACAACGCATTGGTGTCGCCCGCGCCCTGGCTTGTGAACCCTCTCTGATAGTCTGCGACGAGCCCATTTCCGCTTTGGATGTTTCCATACAAGCCCAGATAATCAACCTGCTAGAGGAGTTGCAGGCAGGAATAAAGGGGCTGACCTATCTCTTCATCGCCCACGACCTTTCGGTGGTCAAGCACATAAGCGATCGGGTGGCGGTGATGTATCTTGGCCACATAGTGGAAATTACCAAATCAAGAACGCTGTACGAGAACCCCTTGCATCCGTACACCAAGTCGCTGCTTTCCGCAGTGCCCATAGCTGACCCCTTTGTGGAGGAAAAGCGTGAGCGTATTATCCTTAAGGGAGAGGTGCCCACCCCGTTGAACCCACCGTCCGGCTGTAGTTTTCACCCCCGCTGCTTCATGGCCACACCAGAGTGCAGCCAAGCGGTACCACCACTGCGCGATGTCGGTGCTGGTCACCAGGTAGCCTGTATCAGGGTTTAACGAACATTTAATAAGTAGCCAACCAGTTATTGGCTGAGGCTAATGAACTGAATTTTTAATAAGGAGGACACACAAATGAGTACATGGCATGATTATTTTAAGGAACAAGGTCACGCACCAGATTGGCCGTATCCTATCCGCTTCGACCAGGAGCAAGAAATCGACGCCGATGTCCTGGTGATTGGTGGTGGTATCGCCGGTTGCTGGGCAGCCATCAGTGCCGCCAGGCAGGGACTGAACGTTGTCCTTGCCGAAAAAGGAGATACCGTCAGGAGTGGCGCCGGAGGCCCTGGCTGCGACCACTGGTGTGATGTTCCGGCAAACCCCCTATCCAACGTGGACCCGGATGAATGGGCACGGCACATGGCCGAGCGGCCATACTGCAACGGTATTGGCCTCCAGATACAGTGCCGTGAGAACTATGACACCCTGCTCGAACTGGAACAGATGGGAGGCAAAGTCAGGGACAGCGGTGATGAATACGTGGGCGCTCAGGGCCGGGATGAGAAGACCAAGTTCATGATTTCCCCGCGCTATACGAAAGTCCACAGTTATGTCCCGGTGGATGAAAAAACAGAGGGAAAAATCTTTGCCAGTAATCCGGAAGGAAAACTGAACAACGTGGTAATACGGGTCTGGGGGTCCACTTTTAAACCCGTATTAAAAAAGGAGTGTCAGCGCTTAGGGGTTAAAATCTTTGACCGCGTGATGATGACCAGCCTGCTGACCGAGAACGGAGCCCAGGGCGCCCGGGTGGTCGGGGCCACCGGCCTCAACAGCCGCACCGGTGAATTCATGATTTTCAAATCCAAATCGACCATCCTGGCCACCTCCGGAGCCGGGTCGATATGGCTGATAAGCACCGAATTAGGCGGCTATTGCAACATGATGTCCCGAACCATTGCCGGCGACGGCACCGCCATGGCCTGGAAAGCCGGGGCTGAACTGACCACGATGGAAAGCACCGGAATCGTGCGCATTGCTGTCGGCTATAAGCATAAGTGGTATACCGGGGCAGGTGACGCCAGTTATGAGAATGTTCCTATCGTAGATGCCAACGGTAAAAGAGTGCCTTTCCCGATACAGGGCTGGGTCGACGCAGGGTATATGGTCCCCAGCCCCGAAGTTGAGCAAGCCGTCCGGGAAGGGATACTCAAGGGCGAATACGCGCTGCCGTTCTACGGTGATTTTCCGGCCATGCCTGAGGTAGAGAGAAACGCTACCTGGAAGCTGATGCTGGGAGAAGAATCTACCACCAAAGTTATTACCAAAACCTTCAACGATGCCGGCTATGACCCCAGCCGGGACTTACTCCAGAGTTACCGGTATATTGAGGGTAACAGTTTAGCGCAATGGCGGGAGGCCAGTTACGGTGGTGGCATATTAGTCGACTGGGACTTGAAGACCTCTCTTGAGGGGCTGTATGCCGCCGGGACGCAGATGTTTTCCCCCGAGGACCATAGCTATGCGGCGGCTACCGGCAGGTATGCCGGCCGAAAAGCGGCCGCCTATGCCCGGCAGGTCGGTGAGCCCCAGATATCACGTGAACAGGCCGTCCTTGAGAAAGCCCGGGTTTATGCCCCGGTTAAGCGCAGCAGCGGCATGGAGTGGAAAGAGCTTCATGCCGGTATTGCCAGAGCCATGCAATATTACTGCAGTGAGTTTAAAACCGAGAGTCTTCTGAATATGGGTCTGGGCACCCTGCGAAAAATCGAAGAGGAATCAGTGCCTTTACTATTTGCTCTGGACCCACATAAGCTGATGCGCAGTCTGGAAGACCTCAGTCTTTTAACTTACGCTCAAATCGTTACCCACGCTTCTCTGGCGCGCAAGGCCAGTAGCATCCCCCTTAATTTCCAGAGGATAGACTACCCGGCTCTGGACCCACCGGAGTGGAGGAAGTATCTTACGCTTAAGCTGGAAAACGGCAAGGTCAAAGCCGGCGAATTGCCGCTGGCCTTTTGGGGTGACATGAAAAATCAGTATGAAGCCCGTAATAAAGACTATACTGGCGTATATAAGGGAAAATGATAGTTTCAAAATCGAAACTATGCCTTTTAAGTAAGTCGGATTTTTGGAGGAAAAGATGTCTAGTCAAAAATTAAGCGCCATACCTAATGTGGTTACACCGAATGCCCCGGTGATTTTTAATCCTGATATCTGCAACGGGTGCAACATCTGTGTAGAGGTCTGCCAGATAGACGTATTCATACCCAATCCAGAGAAAGGCAAACCACCTATCATATTGCATCCCGATGAATGCTGGTATGGCGGCTGCTGTGTTAATGATTGTCCCCGACCCGGGGCTATCACCTTCAACTGGCCGCTTCAACAGCGAGGGTACTGGAAGAACAAAGCCACCGGGGAAATCCATCAAATCTAGCCGCCTAGAATTCGGATGTATCGCCAGCGGGAAGGACGATAACCGGTATTAGAAACCCATATTCCCGGTTTGGCATGAAGAACTCGGGGCTAGATGGTAAGCCAGCATATCCATTATTGAACAATCTGAGTGATTGTTGCAACAAACCGCACATTCAGGACAACGTCATCCCGGCAAACAGACAGGTAGTGGCTTAACCTGCTTACCATTAACACTATTTCAAGCTGTAACCTTTTACAGGTTAAGAGCAAGTCTTACAACCAGTGCTAGTATTTACTTAGTGGTCCGACTTGGGGAAGGCGCACCACAACGGTAATGGTATTACCACCGATTGGCTAACTCTTATACTGAATGAGGCATCGATATTACGCATAATTTGACTCCGCTACATGCCATTGTGCCATGGGGGTTCTGGCTTATTGTATCGGTATCTACTGTAATCCTTCAAGAAGAAACGTGAAAAATTGTCTTTTATAGCTTGTTCCAAACGGTCAGCAATTCTTGGGCATGCTGTTTCAAAAAACGTCTTTTCGACCGGTTGAATGTTACTCCTTTCCTAGTTCTCCATGTCTTTCATAAAGCTGCTAAACACAAGATAATTCTGTAACAAAGCCCTTGCTGAATCTCGGCCTAGCTTTTGTTTTTCAACCTTTCTGATTCGTTTGAGTGCCTCAACAACACTTTGACCCACGTTGGTGGAGGGGAGCACATTCTCGAGGTACGGTAGCCTTGGATCAGGTTATCAAGGCGGGTGGCCCGGCTCTTAAATTCAACTATCTGGTTAACTTCTTCTTGAATATTGGCTGTCATTTTAATCCTCCGTTTTTGCCGAAGCAGCGGGTCTTTTAACAAAAAATCCCGGGATTTTGCCCAGGACCCGGAGGTTAAGACAGCCTCAATTTATAGCTGGAGTGGAGTCCCTGGTGGGATTCGAACCCACGACCCGCTGCTTAGAAGGCAGCCGCTCTGTCCAACTGAGCTACAGGGACAAGCTTATCATTCAAATTTAGCACGGGGCGCCGGGCAAGGTCAAGACAGCCTTTATTCAAGCCTGAAGACAGTCCAGCCGAGAACAGTGGCGCAGGTCACCACTATTCCGGCAATAATTACCCCGATAACAATAGATAGCATAGCATGCTTGAACCTCAAGCCGAGGAGAACCGCCGCCAGCGCCCCCGTCCAGGCACCGGTGAAGGGTAGGGGAACAGCCACAAACAGGGCCAGCCCGATGCGCTCATACCTCTCGATGACTCTGCCCCGCCTCCTGGTGCGTTCAAAAAGCCACTCCAAAAACCGCTTTAAAAAACCCACCCTGCTTAAAAAACGGGTAATGGCATCAAGGAAGAGCAGGATAAAGGGTACCGGCAGCAGATTGCCGATGACAGCCAGCAGCAGGGCGTAATGCCAGGGGAAGTCATACTGAATGATAGCCACCGGTATGGCGGCGCGAAGTTCCGCTATCGGAGAAGCGGCAATGCCCAGTACTACCAGTATATTATAAATATCCAAACCGAGAAGCTCCTAAAAAAGTAGCTCTATACTAGAAACCATATTTACATAATGTAACCTATAGACAATGCCAGCGTCAAGCCAGATTGCTAGTTTTTGGCTACTTCTTCGAGCCCTCGTTGGGCATAGCCAAGCTGTGTCTTGTTGACAACTGTAAAAAGATGTGTATAATTGCTATAGCCAAAAGGGCTTGGGTTTGGAGCAGGACGCTGGACAGAAGACATATCTATGCTCCAATGGACATAAACAAAACGCTTTAGAGCGCATCGATGAAACGGCACTCTGGAACTGAACGCTCGCTCGCCATGTCCTACCTCGGTCTGCGCCGGGCGATAGGACTCATCGGGGTCTTCCTGCCCTTTGTCCTGGTGGTAGGGAAGATTATCATTGAAGGCCCCGGCATGGAGGGCTCCATCAGCGCCTATTACTATACGGTGATGCGCGGCGTCTTGGTGGGCAGTCTATGTGCGATTGGAGTATTCCTATTATCGTATAGATACCAGAAACACGACATCATTGCCGCCGTCCTCGCCGGCATTTTCGCCATCGGCGTCGCTCTTTTCCCGACTACGCCCTCTGTAGCCCCCACCCCCACAGACGAGGCAATCGGCGTAGTGCATGCTGTTTGCGCGGGCCTTTTCTTCCTGACGCTGGCATATATGTCCATCTTCCTGTTTACCAGAACCTATCCCTCCAAAATGCGGAGCCTCCGTAAGCCGCTGGAGTACCTCTCCCTCCTGGTAGCTACCAGAACCGTTTCCGGAAAACCACTGGAGCCCCGTAAGAAATGGAGAAACGTCATCTACAGGGTCTGCGGGTACGCGATTGTGCTCTGCGTAGTCCTCATCGGGATTGTGGCCATACCGTCTATTAACAACCTCGTTAAGCACCTGCATCCGGTTTTCTGGTTGGAGTCTATCGCCATATTGGCCTTCGGTTTTTCCTGGCTGATAAAGGGAGATACGATTCTCAAAGACCGGAAACGCGGGAGGAAATCTGGCCTGCCCGCCACGGCACAGGTCAGGCCCTAGCCGACCCCCTTGCCGATAAAAGGCTTTGGTGCGCTTGAATCCCTGCCCGACGGGAACAATACAGCCTCTAAAGACTACTCAAGTTAGTTGCGGAAAACTGGACAAAATGCTAGTATGAGGTTGATTTCCCCAATCCGGTCCAAGCAGGTAACAGCGCTGAAACTATTAGATAGAATAGATAGCCCCGCCGACCTGAAAAAGCTGAAGAAACGGGAACTCAAGCAGCTAGCCGCTGAGATAAGGCAGGAGCTGGTGGCCAGGGTAACTTCTAACGGAGGTCATCTGGCTTCCAATCTGGGGGCGGTTGAGCTTACCATAGCCTTACACCGCGTATTTGATAGCCCGCGGGACAAGATTGTCTGGGATGTGGGCCATCAGAGCTATGTCCACAAACTGCTCACCGGCCGAAGAAAGCGCTTTGCCTCTCTGCGCCAGTATGGTGGAATATCCGGTTTTACCAGCCGCAGTGAGAGCGAGCATGACCCCTTTGGCGCCGGCCATGCCAGTACCTCTGTTTCTGCCGCCCTCGGTATGGCTATCGCCCGCGACCTTGCCGGCGACGACTACCATGTAGTTGCTATTATCGGTGACGGGGCTATAACCGGAGGCATGGCCCTGGAGGCAATGAACCAGGCGGGACACCTGGGCTCCAGAATGTGCGTGGTTCTAAATGATAACGGGATGTCGATTTCACCTACCGTTGGCGGTATAGCCAAACTGCTTAACCGGGTGCGGCTTGACTACCGTTACCAGTGGGCAGAAAAAAGGGGCGAACGGCTAATAGACGCTCTCCCCCTGGGTAAAAAGCTAGTGCAATTTGGCCAGTGGCTCCGGAGGGGATTCAAGGGACTGGTTATGCCCACCGTGCTCTGGGAAGAGCTCGGCCTCACCTATATCGGCCCCATCGATGGGCACGATATTAGCGCTCTGGAGACAGCCCTTGCCCAAGCACGGGCCTACTCCAAACCGACCTTCGTTCATATTATCACCACCAAGGGCAAAGGTTACCAGCCAGCCGAGGGTGACGCCGTCTACTTTCACGGCGTGCCCGTCAAGAGCGCCAGCACCAGGGTAGTGCCAAGCTACAGCGAGGTATTTGCCCAGACGGTGCTCAGGCTGGCCCGTGAAGAGCCCAGGCTGGTGGCAATCACCCCGGCTATGCCTGAGGGAAACTTTCTGAGCACGGTTGAGGCTGAGTTCCCGCAGCGGGTCTTTGATGTCGGCATTTGCGAGCAGCATGCGGTTACCTTTGCCGCCGGACTGGCGACACAGGGTTTCATACCTATCGTGGCCATTTATTCCACCTTCCTGCAGCGCGCTTTCGACCAGATAATACACGATGTCTGCCTCCAGGACCTGCCGGTTATCTTTGCCATCGACCGCAGCGGCATAGTCGGCGAAGACGGCAAGACGCACCAGGGGACCTTTGATATCTCCTACCTGAAATTTATTCCCAACCTGATAGTAGCCGCCCCCAAGGATGAGAACGAGCTCCAGCACCTGCTCTACACCGCTGTGAAGTCGAAGCACCCCATGGCGATACGATACCCCCGGGGCTCCGGGCTTGGCATAGAAATAGAGCCGGTGCTACACGAGATTCCCATAGGCAAGGGGGAAATAATAAGGCAGGGCAAAGACGTCGCCATATTAGCCATAGGCACTATGGTGGCTCCGGCTGTTGAGGCCGCCCGGGAGCTGGCTTCAAGAGGGATTGAGGCGACGGTGGTCAACGCCCGTTTTGCCAAGCCGCTGGACGCTGAGCTTATAACCGACCTGGCCAGGCGTATTAAACGCCTGGTTACCATTGAGGAAAACGCCCTCAGCGGCGGCTTCGGCAGTAGCGTCGTCGACCTTCTTCAGGAATCAGGCATCAACGATATTCGCCTAAAGAGCATCGGCATCCCCGATGAGTTCGTGGAGCAGGGCGCTCAAGCCGTTCTCCGTGCCAAGTACGGTCTCGACGCCCAAGGGATAGCTAAGCAGGCCTTAGAGTTATTCCCCGGCCACTAGCCTAGCAATATCAGGTGCCAGCTTAAACGCCTGATTCTTGTTTTAAGATATACAGGGAGGAGGAGTGAATAAGCTGACCATCAGAGATATAGATGTTAGCGGCAAGAGAGTCCTGGTGAGGACTGACTTCAATGTCCCCTTGGATGAAAAGACCGGGGCCATCAACGATGACAGCCGTATCCGGGCAACCCTGCCTACCATCAAGTATCTTATCGGTCGGAGGGCCAGGGTTATTCTGTGCTCACATCTGGGCCGACCCAAGGGGAGGGTAGTAGCCAAACTAAGCCTGACCGTGGTCGCCCGGCGCCTTTCGCAGATTCTAGGGCAGACGGTGAAGGTTGCCAGCGATAGCCTCGGCGCCGAGGTTAAGCAGGCGGTGGAAGGTTTAAAGCCGGGTGACGTCATCCTCCTGGAAAACATCCGCTTTCACCCCGAGGAGGAGGCCAACGATGACTCTTTTGCCAGAGACCTGGCCCGCCTAGCCGATATCTACGTAAACGACGCCTTCGGCGCCAGTCACCGCTCCCATGCCTCTATAGTAGGCGTAGCCAATTACCTGCCGGCGGTGGCTGGCTTACTGGTAGAGAGGGAAATCAGTGTCCTGGAGGGTATTCTAGCCCACCCCCGTCACCCCTTCGCCGAGCTTGCCGGCGGCGCCAAGGTAAGCGATAAGCTGGGCATAATGGCCAACACCATAGACAAGGTGGACTGCCTGCTGATTGGCGGCAGTATGGCGGCCACTTTCTTAAAGGCTAAATCCTATCAGGTAGGTACATCACTGGTAGAAAATGATAAAATAGAGCTGGCCACCGAGCTGATGAAAGAGGCAGACCAAAGAGGGGTTCGTTTGATGCTGCCGGTTGACGTGGTTGTTACCCCTGAAGTGACTGCCAAAGCCGAAGCCAAGGTAGTATCAATAGAGGAGATACCGCCGGAATGGGAAATTGCCGATATTGGTCCTCAGACTATCAAAGACTTCTCCGAGGAATTAAAGCGCTGCCGGACAATCTTCTGGAACGGGCCCATGGGCATATATGAGATAGCCCAATTTGCTAAAGGAACTCAAGCCATGGCCAGGCTTTTAGCCGGGCTCAAGGCTACCACTATCATTGGGGGAGGCTCATCGGCTGAGGTAATAACCGAGATGAAGCTGGCTGATAAGATGACCTTTGTCTCCACCGGCGGTGGGGCTTCGCTCCGTTTTTTAAGCGGCCAAAAGCTGCCCGGTGTGGAGGTATTGCTTAAGCAGGGAGGTTTGACATAATGGATAGTCTAGAGCTAATCAAGGGAATTTCCCGACCTTCCCCGAGCAAGATTGTTTTGGTGGTTATTGACGGCCTGGGCGGACTGCCTAGCCCCGAAACGGGCCAGACGGAGCTGGAGACGGCTAAAACGCCCAATCTTGACCAGCTAGCCAGTCAGGGTATATGCGGCCTTATCGACCCGGTGGGGCCGGGAATAACCCCGGGCAGTGCCCCGGGGCACCTGGCCCTATTCGGCTACGACCCTTTCAAGTTCGACATTGGGCGCGGGGTGCTGGAGGCAGTGGGCATTGATTTTGACTTAAATCCGGGAGATATAGCCGCCCGCGGCAACTTCTGCACTATAGACGAGGCCGGGCTGGTCACCGACCGCCGGGCAGGGCGCATCTCCAACGAGAAGTGCGCCGAGCTGTGCCAGCTGCTGGACGGAATGGTCATAGATGGGGTTAAGCTTTTTGTCCGCCCTGTCAGGGAGCACCGCTTTGTCACCGTCTTCCGGGGCAAGGGACTGCTTTCCGAGGTCAGCGATTTTGACCCCCAGCAGACAGGAGCCGCACCAAAAGTGGTTAGCGCCCTGAAGCCGCAGGCTAATACCATGGCGGCTATCGCCAATAAGTTCCTGGCCCGGGCCAAAATAGCCCTGGCCGAGCACCACCCAGCCAATATGGTGCTCCTGCGCGGCTTCTCCCAGCAGCCGCACCTCCCCACCATGGCCGAGGTCTATAAACTAAAACCGGCGGCTATCGCCGTTTATCCCATGTATCGCGGGCTAGCCAAACTGGTCGGGATGGAAGTCCTGGAGACCGGCACCACTATTGCCGAGGAGCTGGCTACCCTAAAACAGAGCTACGCCGATTACGACTTCTTCTTCCTGCACATAAAGGGAACTGATTCCGCCGGCGAAGACGGCGACTTTGAGGGCAAGGTCAGGATTATAGAAGAGGTCGATAAGGCTCTTCCCAACCTGACCAGCCTCAATCCGGAGGTCGTTGTAATTACTGGCGACCATTCAACACCGGCTTTGCTCAAAGGGCATAGCTGGCACCCCCTGCCAGTCATTATATACTCACAGTGGTGCCGCCCCGATAGGGTAAACGAATTTTCCGAACAGGCCTGCATCTCGGGCGGGCTGGGCAGGTTTGCCGCCACCCAGATTATGCCCTTAGCCATGGCTAACGCTCTGAAGCTTAACAAATTCGGCGCTTAAGGGGGTTAAAATGCGCATCCCTTTGATTGCGGGTAACTGGAAAATGAACACCACCCTAAGCGAAGCTATAGAGCTGGTCAGCCAGATGCGCCCGGAGCTGGAAAAGATAGGCAACGTGGACAGGGTAATATGTCCGCCCTTCGTTTCCTTAGCCGCCCTAAAGGAGCTGCTCGAGGGAAGCTCGATAAAACTGGGGGCGCAGAACCTGTACTTTGAGACCAGGGGGGCTTATACCGGAGAGATTTCACCGCTGATGCTGGCCGACCTCTGCGACTACGTCATTATCGGCCACTCCGAGCGCCGTCAGTACTTTAATGAGAGCGGAGAATTGATAAACAAGAAGGTCAAGGCGGCGCTGAAGGTGGGGCTAACCCCAGTTCTATGTATCGGAGAAGGATTAGCCGAAAACGAGGCCGGAAAGACTGAGGCGGTGCTGGCCGCACAGCTGGACTCGTCCTCGGAGCGGGAATATTACTCCGGCGGCCTGGTCTTAGCCTATGAGCCGGTCTGGGCTATCGGCACCGGCAAAGCCGCCAGCGGCGAGCAAGCCAATGAGACCATCGGCTTTATCCGCCAGCATATCTCCCGCCAGCACGGCCAGGGGACTGCTCAGCAGGTGCGCATCCTCTACGGCGGCAGTGTAACCGCCGATAATATCGCCGAGTTCATAAACCAGCCCGAGATAGACGGCGCCCTCGTCGGTGGAGCCAGCCTCAAAGCCGGCGATTTTTTGAGTATAGTGAAGCAGACCTCGGAGGTTAAGTAGAAAAGATGAACAAACTACTGGCTATAGTCGGTCCTACCGGCGTAGGCAAGAGCCGGATGGCTATCCAACTGGCCCAGGCGCTGGGCGGGGAGATAGTCAGTGCCGACAGCCGGCAGATTTACCGCTATATGGATATCGGCACGGCCAAGCCCACCCCCCAGGAGCGAGCCCTTGCCCCCCATCACCTCATCGATATCGCCAGCCCCAACGAAAACTTCAGCCTGGCCCAATACCAGCAGCTAGCCTTGAAAGCCATTGAGGACATCCAGCAGCGGGAGAAGCTGCCCATAGTGGTGGGTGGGAGCGGGCAGTATGTCTGGGCGGTGATGGAGGGGTGGGGAATACCGCAGGTAGCCCCTGACCCCGAATTCAGGCAGAGCCTGGAGGATAGGGCGGCCGGGGGAGGGGAGAATGAGCTCTACGACGAGCTCGCCAGCGTCGACCCGGAGGCGGCGCAGAGGATTGACCCCCGCAACGTGCGCCGCACCATAAGGGCGCTTGAGGTCTATAACGAGACGGAGACCCCCTTCTCCCAGCTTAAGGACAAAGTGGCGCCGCCGTTTAAGACCTTAATAATAGGTCTGACCGTAGACAGGGAGGAGCTGTACCGCCGCATCGACTTGAGGGTGGACGCGATGATAGAGATGGGCCTGGTTGACGAGGTTAAGCGGCTGATAAGCCGGGGCTTTGACTTCAATACGCCAGCCATGTCCAGCATTGGTTACCGGCAGATTGGGCTCTTCCTCAGCGGTGAGCTGACTATGCCCGCCGCCGTCCAGCAAATCAAGTTTGAGACCCACCGTCTCGCCCGCCAGCAATATACCTGGTTTCAGTTGCAAGACCCCAGAATAAAGTGGTTTGATATACTAAAGGCCTCGGATTATGAGATTATGGGACCTCTTAACAGGTTTCTGAAGAGCAGTCATTGATGAATTTCTCCAAGGCGCAGGGTGCGGGCAACGATTTCATACTGGTGGAGGGCGAGCAAGCGCCGCGTGATTGGTCGCGGCTGGCGATAGCCATGTGCAACCGCCACTTCGGTATCGGCGGCGACGGCCTGATAGTGATTTTACCCTCAAACAATGCCGACTTCCAGATGCGCATGTTCAACCCCGATGGCTCCGAGGCTGAGGCCTGCGGCAATGGCCTGAGGTGCCTGGTTAGATACGTCCTGGATAATGGGATGGCCGATGTCAAGGCTGCAGAAATATCGGTGGCAACGATGTCGGGGGTAAAAAAAGCCAGGCTTCACAGGGCAGGCGGCAGGGTAACCGCCATGCAGGTAGGCATGGGCGAACCAAAATTCAGCGCCGGGGATATACCGGTAGCCATAGAGCCAGAGAAAGCCCCAGAGCCAATACTGGACTATCCGCTTATGGTAGGCGATAAGGAGCTCCATTTGAGCTTCGTCTCCATAGGCAACCCGCACGCTGTCTATTTCGCACAACAGGCGGTATCCGATTTCCCCTTATCACAGCTGGGGCCGAGGGTGGAAAGGCACCGGATATTCCCCAGCCGGACAAATTTTGAGGTAGCCAGGGTCTTAAGCCGCAAGCAGATAGAAGCCAGGGTGTGGGAGAGGGGAGCGGGAGAGACATTAGCCTGCGGCAGCGGCGCCTGCGCCATAGCCGTTTTAGCCCGACTACATGACTATACCGATAATAAAGTCGATATAAAACTGCCCGGGGGCATTTTGAGCGTGGAGTGGGCCGGGAGTGGGGAGGTTCTTTTAAGCGGCCCGGCTGAAACCGTATTTAGTGGAGAGTGGCCAGATGAAAATGTCGAGACGGATTGAGAACCTGCCGCCTTTTCTCTTCGTGGGAATCAATAAGAAGATTGCCCAGAAAAGGGCTAAGGGCGAAGAGGTAGTCAGCTTTGCCGTGGGCGACCCCGATATTCCCACGCCAAACCACATAATCGAGAGGCTGTGTCAGGCGGCCAAAGACCCGGCTAACCACCGCTACCCGGAGACCGAGGGCCTGCCCGAACTGCGTCAAGCTATAGCCGAGTGGTATAAAAAGCGCTTCGGTGTCTCCCTTGACGCTGATAAAGAGGTACTGCCCCTCATTGGTTCTAAGGAAGGCATTTACCACATTACCTTCTGCTTTATTGACTACCGGGATATCGCCCTGATACCTGACCCGGCATACCCCGTCTATTCAGTAAGTACCATGTTGGCCAGCGGCTCTGCTCACTATCTGCCCCTCACCGAAGAGAACGGTTTTCTGCCCGATTTGGACGCCGTACCCGCCCACGTGCTCCAGAAAGCCAAGCTGCTCTGGCTCAACTACCCCAATAACCCGACCACTGCCGTGGCTGACCTCGACTTCTTCAACCGCGCCGCCGAATTCGCCTCACATAACGGCCTGGCTGTCTGCCACGACGGGCCCTATTCAGAGGTCGCCTTTGACGGCTATCAGCCGGCCAGCTTTATGCAGGCCGACGGAGCTAAAGAAATAGGGGTGGAATTCAACTCCCTGTCTAAAATCTATAACATGACCGGGTGGCGCATAGGCATGGTGGTGGGCAACGCGGCCATGATAGATGCCTTGAAGAGGCTTAAATCCAATCTGGACTCAGGGATTCCCCAGGCTATTCAATACGCCGCTATCGAGGCCCTGAGCGGCCCTCAGGACTGCATCCAGGAGCACAATGCCGTCTACCAGAGGCGCCGCGACCTGGTTATCGAGGTGTTGAATAACATGGGGCTTAAAGCCCAAACGCCCAAGGCGACCCTCTACATATGGGCTAAGGTCCCCCAGAGCTACACCTCGGTGGACTTTGCCGCCGACCTGCTGGAGAGGGTAGGGGTGGTGGTTACCCCGGGGACAGGCTACGGCAAGCACGGCGAGGGCTATATACGATTGTCACTGACCGTCCCCGACGCCGCCCTGGTAAGGGGCCTGTCACAGCTGGCCAACTGGCGTGACTCCAGGAGGAAGCTGAGACCGGGGATAGACTTTACATAATGCTGGAGGGCGATTATTAAGGCGACAATCGTTACCCGTTCCTCGGAGAGGGCATTCCTGGTAGCTGTAGCCGCTAAAGGCAGCGCTGACAGCTGGTCGGCGGAGGACTCCATAGACGAGCTGACCCAGTTAGCCGGCACAGCCGGGGCAGAAGTAGTCGGTAAGCTTATACAAAAGCTGTCTAGGGCATCAAGGACCCACTATCTGGGCAGAGGCAAGCTGGCCGAGCTGGTATCCTTAAGAGAGAGCACCGGCTACAGCGTCGCTATCTTTGATGATGAGCTCTCGCCGCTCCAGCAAAGAAACCTAGAAGAAGCCCTTCAGGTGAAGGTAATTGACCGGGTAGCCTTGATTCTGGATATATTTTCCCGCCGGGCCAGGACCCGCGAGGGGCAATTGCAGGTGGAGCTGGCCCAGCACCAGTACCTTTTACCGCGCCTTGCCGGGCAGTGGAGCCACTTAGAGAGGCTGGGCGGCGGCATCGGCACCAGAGGCCCCGGTGAAACCCAGCTGGAGACCGATAGGCGCCTCATCCAGCGGAAAATACACCGTTTGAAGGCACAGATAGATGACATAAGGAAGCACCGCCAGCTTTATCGTCAACAACGCAGGAAGAGCGGTATCCCCATTGTGGCTATAGTCGGCTACACCAATGCCGGCAAGAGCACCTTGCTCAACGCCTTGAGCCACGCCGATGTCTTCGTCGAGGACAAGCTGTTCGCCACTCTGGACCCAACCACCAGGCGGCTGGCCCTGCCTGATAAGAGCACCATCTTAGTTTCCGATACCGTCGGCTTCATCAGGAAACTGCCGCCCACCATCGTCAGCGCCTTCACGGCAACCCTGGAAGAGCTGTCCGAAGCCAATATGCTCCTCCATGTGGTCGATTTAACTCGTCATAACGCTTCAGCGCAGTGCCAGATTGTAGAGGATATCCTGGCTGAGCTTGACCTGATTGATAAGCCCCGGGTTACGGCGCTGAATAAGATTGATTTGCTGCTGGATGACAGCCGGATCTGGGACGAGGAGTCAGCGCTAAGCTATCTTTCCGGCCAGACCGAGGCCGATGAGAACACGGTGCTCATTTCGGCGGCTAAGAAATGGGGGCTGGGCAGCCTCTTAGAGCTAATCAGCCAGACTCTAAGCCGCACCAAGCAGCCAGTCTGATTAAGACGCGCTGAGAGCCAAATCTGGGCATCCATAAATTCTTCTGAGTGGTTTGATACCTTATAAGGATAAAGGAGCTCTGTTTCAGGGTCCCCAAAGACCCCCGGTTGTCCTTCTTCCCAGCCCATATATGAGGCCTTTGCCCCTCAGGCACACCACATAAGAGAGAGTAGTTTACATAATAGTAGGCAATTATGTGGTATAATGAGGATATGATAATACCGTGTTGGCTTTGGGTAGTATGTGGATTGTTGTGGCTTATAGCATTGGGGTTTACCGGATGGGGTATCTGGAAAATCTTTGTTAAAAGCCGTAGGTTATTGGCAAAGGCTGAGTTGAACGACCTGGTTAGCGTGGTTGAGGAATCCAAAATATTTGCCTTAGAAATGAGAAGTAAACTAAAAGACGGCGATCCATTATTGCTTTTCATTGACACGGAACTCCAATTGATAGACAGGAACTTAAATGCTTTATATGAGCAAGGTGGCGAGAAAGGTGCACGTGGTACTATATATGGGATTAGAGCTACTAAGGAGATAGCACAAGCCGCAGCTTTCTTTGCACTCGCTAGTTTTTCAGTTGGCATTAGCGCTGCACTAATTGCTATATTCAACTGAAGCAATCCACTCCTAACCTCACTTGTTGCCCCTCATCCACCCCCTGTGTAATATTGGGACGCACTATATATGTTATGTAGGCTTTATCTCTGCGCAAGGCTGTTTTGGGCCCTGTAGAGGGGCTTCCCTCTCGCCTGCTTTCGCTCAAGAGCCCCCGGATTAACACCGGTATTTCTTATTCTTATTGATTCCCCAATAAAAACATCCAAAATTACAGGCATTTCCAGCATTATGTTCGGCAAAAGCGTCTCAGGGCCCCACGCCTGGCCTGAAGCTGTAGTTGACAATAAACTGGCTATATGATATAAATTAGCACTTTATGTCAAGTGTTATGCTGTTATGTGGGAGAAATAGACAGTGGGCTCGGCAGGATTCGAACCTGCGACCAATCGGTTATGAGCCGACCGCTCTGCCGCTGAGCTACGAGCCCCCTAAAGGACAAGAGGATTATACAACTTCAATCTGGGGTAAACAAGCCAGTGTGGTAGCTTTAAAGCTAAATCTTCTCCACCCTGACGGCGCAGACCTTGTACTCGGGTATCTTAGCCACCGGGTCGATAGCGGGGTTGGTCAGCATATTAGCCGGGCTCTCAGCAAAGTGGAAGGCCATGAATACCACCCCCGGCGGCGAAACCCCGGTTATCCTGGCAGTGGCGGTTACCTCTCCCCGCCTTGAGACGACCTTTACCTTCTCACCGTCAGCGATACCCAGCGCCGAGGCGTCTTTGGGGTTCATCTCCACCGCTTCCCCTTTAAGTATATTGAGTCCTTCTACCCTTCTGGTCAGGGTGCCGGTGTGAAAGTGGTAAAGGCTGCGTCCCGTGGTCAGGACCAGCGGATACTGCTTATCGGGGAGCTCCATCGGCGGCTTGTACTCCAGGGGGATAAACCGGCCCTTACCCCGGGTAAACTGCTGGGTGTGAAGAATAGGCGTCCCGGGGTGTTCTTTTGTCGGGCAGGGCCACTGCAGGCCGCCTTTCTCTAAGCGCTTATAGCTGATTCCCCCGTAGCTGGGGGTGAGGGAGGCAATTTCATCCATAATCTTAGAAGGACTGGCGAAATCGAAGCCGCCGTTGCCCATTTTCTTAGCTAGCTGGCAGGTAATCCACCAGTCGGGCCTGGAGTCGCCTATCGGCTCTATCGCCTTCCTTACCCTCTGTACCCGCCGCTCGGTGTTGGTGAAGGTGCCGTCCTTCTCGGCGAAGCTGGCTCCGGGCAGGACGACATCAGCCAGCCGTGCCGTCTCGGAGAGGAAGATGTCCTGGGCAACCAGAAAGTCCAACCTCTCCAGCGCTTCTCTGGCATGGCTGATATCGGGCTCGCTGAGCAGAGGGTTCTCCCCCATAAGGTAGATAGCCTTTATCTTTTTATCGTAGGCGGCATCAATCATCTCAGTGATGGTCAGCCCGGGCGAGGGGGGCAACGAGCCTCCCCAGGCGGCTTCAAACTTGCTCCTGATATCGCCGTCAGCCACCGCCTGGTAGCCGGGGTAGACGTTAGGCAGGGCACCCACGTCACAGGCCCCCTGGACGTTATTCTGCCCCCTTAAAGGGTTTACCCCCGTGGCCGGCTTGCCCACGTTGCCGGTGAGCATAGCCAGGTTGGCGGTAGCGATGACATTATCGGTGCCGTGAGAGTGCTGGGTGATGCCCATGGCGTAGAGGAGAGCGGAAGGTCTCTGGGTGGCGTATACCCTGGCCGCCTCGGCTACATCTTCCTTAGGCACGCCGGTGGTCAGCTCGACAAAATCAAGGTCAAAGCCCTTAAGCGACTTCTTGAAGGCGCTGAAGTTCTCACAGCGCTCTCTGATGAAGGCCTTATCAAGAAGCCCCTCGTCGACTATCACCTTCATCATTCCCATGAGCAGGGCGACATCCGAGCCCGGCTTGTGCCGAAGCCAGAGGTAAGACCAGCGCACCAGGTCAATCTCACGCGGGTTGGCTACAATCAGCCTGGCACCCCTGTCTACCGCCCGCTTTATCTCCAGAGCGATTATGGGATGAGCCTCAGTGGTGTTGGTGCCAATGGCCAAGATACAGCCCGAGTCCCTGAACTCGTTGATGGAGTTGGTCATCGCCCCGCTGCCGAAGCTCTGCACCAGCCCGGTGACACTGGGGGCGTGGCAGAGGCGGGCRCAGTGGTCGACACTGTTGGTGTTTAGGACAGCGCGGGCAAGCTTCTGGACGACATAGTTCTCCTCATTGGTGCACTTAGCCGAGGAGATTACCGCCAGCTCGTCTGGTTTATAGCCYTTGAGCTTASTGGCGACAAGCTCTAAAGCCTCGTCCCAGCCGGCCTCAACGAACTTGCCGTCCTTCTTGATAAGCGGGGACTTGAGCCTGTCCTGGTGGTGAACAAAGCTAAAGCCATACCTGCCCTTGACACAAAGGGAAATCCCATTGACCGAATTCTCCTGGCAGGAGCTTACCCCAAGAAGCTTCTGGTCTCTCACGCTGAGGTAAATGCTACAGCCACATCCGCAATAGGGACAGATGGTCTTGACCTTGCTCGTTTCCTTTCCCAGGTTTCTGGTTGATCTATCGGATAAGGCTCCCACCGGGCACAAAGAGACACAGAGCCCGCAAGACACACAGGTAGAGTCTTTCAGACCTCTGTCCTGAAAGGTAGCTGGCCTGAGGTCATACCCCCGGTAGGCATAATCAATTGCGTTCACCCCCTGGATTTCCTGACAGGCTCTTATACACCTACCACACAGAATACATTTGGTCAGGTCCCTCTCTATGAAGGGATTGCTGTCGTCCAGAGGGTAAAAGCTCCTCACCTTTCTGAATCTAACCTGGGAGATTTCAAGCTCACTAGCCAGCTTGCGCAGTTCACAGCGGTTACCTTTGTCGCAAACCAGACAAGAGTCGGGATGACCAGCCAGCATCAGCTCGACAAAAGTTCTCCGGCTCTCAATTACCCCGGGGGAATCGGTCTTGAGCACCATCCCTGGAGCAATGGGGGTTACACAAGAGGCTATCAACCGGCCGTTATTCTCGTCTTCGACCAAACAAATTCGGCAAGCACCGGTGGGGGTAAGCAGTGGATGGTGGCAAAGGGTGGGAATATCTATCCCGTTTTCTTGAGCCGCCTCGAGGATGGTCATGCCTTCATCGGCGCTGACCTGGGAGCCATTTATGGTGATGTTTATCTTCCCCATCCTAACCCCAAATCTTAAGCCATTTTGAGCCTATCGTCAATGGCATAAGACTTTTTTAGAGGGGTTGTTCGGGTTAAGAGGGCCAGAGCGCTTTAGCCGCCTCATCCAGCCCCAGCTCCAGCAGTTTCTTTTTACTGGGCTTGGCTGTCTTGGTGTCCCAGTCCATGGCGGTAAGGTACTCCGTATCGAGGGTTTCCTCGTCAACGGTTATGCCGGCCAGGGGGCCTCTCTCTGGCGGGGGATTGCCGTATACCCTGCCCGGGACCTTGAATTTCAGGGAGTTCAAGCCCTCACGAATATTGAAAGCCTGCCGGATGTTGGCGATTCTCTCCCCGGTCTTGAACAGCTCGTCAATGGTGAAGTCCCAGCCGGAAACGGCGTTCATAAAATCGATAAAGCTGTTAACATCGGGCATCGCCCAGAAACCGAAGATGCAGGTGCCCGTGCAACTGACCACGTGGCTGAAGTCGCTGCCCAGCTTGTGGGCCTCGGCCCGCCCGCTGAAGGCTTTCTCATCGTGTTCGGGCAGGTCCATCCCCGGCACCGGCATTCCCGGACCCTGGGTATGGCGGGCGGGGGTGGCGTCCATGCGGTAGGTGGTCGCCCAGTGGTAGCCGAACTTGGGGTCGTGGGCGGGGACTTCCTGCCCCTGGATATGCATGGCATATTGGCTGGCGCCCTTGCCGATTTTCTGGGCGGCTAAATTTACCCCGTCGGCCAATATGTCGCCGAAGCCTTCCCTCCTGACCATTTTCTCGGTCATGGCTACTATTGATTTGTGGTTGCCCCAGGTCATCTCAATGCCGTCGGTATCGGCTTTGGTGATAAGCCCCCGCTCGTAGCACTCTATGGCAAAGGCCATAGTAGCCCCCGCCGAGATGGAATCGACGCCGTAGCGGTTGCAGATATCGTTGGCTTTGATTATCGATTCCAGATTGCTGTTGAGGCAGTCGGCGCCGAACATGCCCAGCGTTTCGTACTCCGGTTTGTGGGCGCCGGCTTCATATTTATACTCTCCCGTCCCCGCCCTCATGTGCCCGCCGCAGCCGATGGGGCAGCGCCAGCAGGCATACCTCTTATCCTGGAGAGCAATCACCGGGTCGCCGCCGATGTCTTTGTAATCCAGGAAGTCGATGGTGGCGGTGCCGCCCCAGTTCTTGGTCGGGGTGTCGCCGCTCTCGGCGCAGTCGATAAAGATGCCCGGGGTGCCTTTTTCCCTCAGCATATCAATATGGCCGGTAAGGTCAGCCAGGCATTTTTTCCGCAAATTATTAGCCCTGGTTTCGTCGGCGAGAGGAATTTTCATGTTGCCCTTCACCGCTATTGCCTTGAGCTTTTTGGAGCCCATCACCGCCCCCAACCCCGAGCGCCCAGCGGCCCGGCCCTTGTTGTTCATCACCGCGGCAATGCGGGCGACCTTCTCGCCGGCAGGGCCGATGCAGGCTACCTCCACATCCTTGCCCAGTTCTGATTTGAGCATGTCTTCGGTCTGGAAGGTGTCCTTACCCCAGAGATGGGCGGCGTCTCTAAGCTCGGCTTTACCGTTATTAATAAAGAGATAGACCGGCTTTTCCGATATGCCGGTGAAGAAGACGGCATCGTAGCCGGCGAACTTTAAGTAAGGCCCGACATTACCGCCGGAGTTGGCGTCACCCCAGCCGCCGGTGAGCGGCGACTTTCCCACCACGATGTACCTTGAGGCCGAGATGGACGGCGTGCCGGTGAGGATGCCGGTGGTAAAACCGAGGATGCTGTCTGGCCCCAGCGGGTCGACGCCGGCCGGCTGGCGGTTGAAAATGATGTGGGCGCCCAGCCCGTAGCCGCCGAGGAACTGGCGGCCCAGCTTTTCCTCAAGCGGCTCATCTTTAAGCTCTTTTCGAGAAAGGTCAACCCAGAGCATCTTGCCCATGAAGCCTCTTGACATAATCTATCTCCTTGATTTTGCTTACCAATAATATACACCCGCCTGACTGATTGTCAAAGCCCGGCGGTGTTGCATTTGCCGATAATTAGCCTTACTATTGGTAAAACCGCTTCTTAAAAGCCTCTGCTGGAAAGGAGAAAAATGTTGCTTGCCGATAGAGTGGCTATTGTCACCGGTGGTGCCAAGGGAATCGGCAGAGCCATCGCCCTTAAATTCGCCGAGGAAGGTTGCTCAATAGCCATCGCCGATATCAGCCTTAAAGATGCCCAAAATACCCTGGCCGAGGTGACCAGGAGGGGAGGGGAGGGCTTGGCCCTTGACTGCGATGCCACCGACCGCAAGCAGGTCGGCGATGCCGTGGCTAAAGTTATGGCTAAATTCGGCAAGATTGATATCCTGGTCAATAGTGCCGGCGGTATGACCGTGGCACCGAAACCGATTGAAGATATGCCCGAGGCCGACTGGGACAGGGTGTTCAAAGTGAACCTGAAGAGCGTCTTTTTATTCAGCCAGGCAGTGGTGCCCCATATGAAGAAGCGGAAATGGGGAAGGATTATCAACCTCTCCTCGGCGGCGGCGCTCAATCCTCCCTCCCACGCTATCCACTACCACACCGCCAAGATGGGCATCATCGGCTTCACCCTGGACCTGGCCTACACGCTGGCTCCCTTCAATATCTGCGTCAATGTTCTTCTGCCCGGCCCCGTCCGCACCGATTTCTATGAGCCGATGATAGGCTCGATGAGCGATAAAGAAAAGGACGGCTTTTTCGAAGAGCTGGGCAAGGGGGACATACCCCTGCAGAGGATAGGCACCCCGGAGGAGGTCGCTGGCGCCGCCCTGTTCCTGGCATCGGAGCTTTCCGCCTATATAACCGGGGAAGCCCTCAAAGTCTCCGGAGGCTCCCCCTTGAGGCCTTTTCATACCCCGATACAAAAGACACTGGATAAGGATAAATAGGCTTTTACTCTAGAAGGTTTGCAGTTTAACAACCTGCCCCACCATGTAACTGCAGACGTCCGAGGCTAAGAAGGCGGTCATTGTGGCCACGTCCTGGGGAGTGCACAGCCTCTTTAGAGCCGACATCTGTTTCATGGATTCAAGCATCTCCTTGGGGGCGGTACCGACAAGGCCCGTTTCGCCCAGCCCGGGCAGTACCGCATTGACGATTATCCCCATGGGCGCCACCTCCAGGGCCAGGGCGTGGGTGAACTGTTCCACCCCGCCTTTAGCCGCCCCGTAGACCGAAATACCAGGTATGCCCTGTCCTCCCGAGCAGTTGACAATCCGCCCGTATTTCCTGTTTGCCATATGAGGGATAACCGCCTGGGCCATATTCATCTGCCCGTAAAGGTTGACCCCTATATCCAGGTCCCAGTCGGCTTTGGTCATCTGCATGAAGGGCTGCACCACGCTGCTGGTGCCGGCATTGTTAATCAGTATGTCGATTCGGCCGAATTGAGCTATCACCGCTTTTACCATCTTGTCTACATCGCTTCGGTTAGAGACATCCACCTTAACCGCCATCGCTTTGCGCCCCAGTTTTTCGATTTCGGCGGCGGTCTTCTTGGCCCCTTCCAGGTCGATATCGGCCGAAATCACGTCGCACCCTTCCTCGGCCAGGGTCAGGGCGATAGCCTTGCCGTAACCAATCTGGCTGGCTGTCCCCGTGACCAGGGCTACCTTGTCTTTAAGTTTCAGGTCCATCACTTTCTCCTGATTTCTTTATTTGGTTCGTCTGACCTATTTCGATTCGCCGACCCCTGCCGGCCATCCCTCTTTGTAGGAGCCGGTGCCAATCATTATGGCCATTTCCATGTGAGGTCGGCTGAACTTCTTCCAGGTCAAGGGGCCGTGCTTGGTCCCCGCCGGCAGGAAGATGGCCGAGGTCTTGTTAAAGACCAGCGGCTGGCCTTCTATAACATACTCAATCTCGCCGCCCAGGTCTTCGGGGTTATCCGGGTCGGAGCCGATGTGGAGGACAATCTCATTAAAATTATGGGAATGCTCGTGGATATTGGGGTTGGGGGTGGGCATATCCCATATCCAGCCCACCTCAAGGTACATGTTGCAGCCGGGTACCAGGGCGTTGCTCATTAAGGTCATTGACGGGCTCTGCCGGCCTTTGGTCGGTGGCCCCGCCTCGTAGATAGGTTTGGTTACCAGGTATCTGCTATAATCTGTTTTCGCCATTTTTCTCCCTTCTATTTATTTAAGGTTCGGGCCAGGGGCTGGTAAATCTGACCGAGCTGAATTTCCACTTCCCGTTTACCCTGACGTACTCGCAGTCCTGCCGTCCCTGTACCCATTTCACCGCTGGTTCGGCGAAGAAAAGATACAAAATCCAGTAGCCTTTTGCCTTATCGCCATCAACCGAGATGACCGGCTGACCGACGAAATGGCCGTCGGTGCGCTTTATCATCTTGGCCAGGACATCGTGGAATATGCCGCTAATCTCCTTTTTGCCCTTGCAGACCCCGTGGTCTAAGAGGTCCAGGGTGGCATCTTCGGCAAAACATTCCAGCATATCTTCCCACTGCAGGTTGCAGAGCAGGTAGACATAGTTTATGTGCAGCTTTTTAATCTCTTCGATGTCTTCTAAGACCTTGACCCGCTTCTCCAGTTCTTCCAGCGTCATTGGCGCCTCCTTTACCCGCTATTCTAGTGATAGCCCGCCTGGGTGTCAATTAGTTCCAGCTATTGAACACAGAGCGGGATGGGAGTATATTATGGTTAATGTCAAAGCGGATTTATAAGGAGGGGCAAATTGCGCATTAAAAAGATTGAGTGTATACCGGTTACGGCCAAATTCAGCAAACCCTTCCCCATGGGTGGGGGCATAGAGCAGGGTTCGGCCGGCATCATTGTCAAGATTCATACCGATGAGGGTATTACCGGCATAGGCGACTCCGGGGGCACCTCGGCCTGGTACCGCGGTGAGAGCCAGGACTCGATGATGAGCGTCATCAACAATGTCTTGGCGCCCTCGGTTCTGCTGGGCGAAGACCCCTTCAATATCGAGAAAATCGTGGCGCGGATGGACCATGCCGCCCGGGACAACAACCAGGCCAAGGCAACCGTTGACTACGCCCTGCACGATATCGTGGGCAAGGCGCTGGGAGTCCCCGTCTACCAGCTGCTGGGGGGCTTGACCACGGAGAAGATTCCCCTGGGCTATGTTCTACCCGGCGCCGCTACCGATGAGGTGGTAGCCATGGCTAAGCAGGCTATTCAAGCCGGTTTCCGCGCCCTAAAGCTCAAGGTGGGGGCGGGCAAAGAGGAGGCCGACATCGAGAACGTGCGGGCGCTTAGGGAAATGGCCGGCGATGATATAGAGATATTCATCGACGCTAACGGCGGCTGGCACTACTATCAGGCGTTGATGGTTTTGAAAAAGATGGAGAAGTATAACCTGGCTATGGTGGAACAGCCGGTGCCCTGGTGGGATATTGATGGCATGGCGCGCCTGCGGGCTAAAATCGGGATTCCGGTCTTCGCTGACGAGTCGGCTCAGGAGCTTTCACACCTGCTGGCGATTATCCAGAAGAACGCCGCCGACGGCTTTTTCATCAAGATACCCAAGGCCGGCGGGCTGTTAAAATCTCAGAAATGGGTCTCAATCGCCAAGGCGGCCGGTCTGCCCGTGGTTTGCGGTTGTATGATGGGTTCGGGGCTTGAAGCCGCGGCTTATACTCACCTCCTGGTGGCTGATGAATGGCTGTCCCGCCTGGTGCACGAAAACCTCGGCCCCCTGCACATTCACGACGTCTTTGAGACGGTGAGCAAGCCCATCAAGGACGATGTAGCCATTAACGTTCCCCGCTATGAGAACGGCTTTCTTTACCCCACCACCGCCCCCGGTATCGGCGTTGAACTCAACGAGGCGGTGGTAAGCAAGCTCATCACCCCGGGCAAGAGCCCGACAGTGATTAGCAAGTAGAGAAATAACATGGAGTATAGACCATGATTAATCTGGATGACGCCCAGGTCTTCCAGCGGCTTGACCCGGGAGGTATGCTCGCCTTCCTCCACCAAATGCCGCGGCAGTTTCAGCAGGCGTGGGAGATGGCTATCAATTTCGACTTGCCTGAGGACTACCGTAATGTTGATAAGGTGGTTGTCCTGGGAATGGGAAGTTCGGCCATCGGCGCCGAGCTGGTAAGCGGCCTGGTGGCTGCGGAGGCTAAATTGCCTATCTTTATCTGCCGCGACTATAGCCTGCCTGCCTTCGTCGATGCCAGGACCCTGGTCATCGCCTCCAGCTACTCGGGGATGACTGAGGAAACCATCTCCTCGTTTAAGCAGGCGCTGAAGACAGAGGCCAAAAAGATGGCAATTACCACTGGCGGCAGGTTGAAGACTATAGCCGCCAAGGCAAATGTCCCCGTTTTTAGCTTTGACTATAAAGCTCAACCCCGCGTCGCCATAGGCTTCAGCTTTATGGCTATTCTTGGCTCACTACAAAAGCTCGGCTTCATCAGTGACCAATCGGCCGACGTCGCCGAAACGGTGCTGACCCTGGAGGAGCTTTCGCAGGAGATAGCTGAAGATGTGGTGCTGTCCCGCAATCCGGCCAAGCAACTGGCCGGGGCGCTGTATGGTCACTTGGCGGTGATATACGGGGCCGGCATACTCTCCGGGGTGGCGCGCCGCTGGAAAACCCAGCTCAACGAGAATAGCAAGGCCTGGGCCTTCTACGAGCTTTCCCCTGAGCTCAATCATAATGCCGTGGTTGGCTACAAGTTTCCCCCGGATTTGGCCGATAAGGTTTTGGTGGTATTACTGCGCTCGTCTTTCCTGCCCAAGACGGTTCAAGCCTCCTACCAGGTTGTCTGCCGGCTCCTGGAGCAGGATAAGGTTGCCTACCAGATTGTGGAGGGGAGGGGCAAGAGCCGCCTGTCTCAGATGATGAGCCTTTTGCTCTTCGGCGATTACTTAAGCTACTATCTGGCCATCTTAAATCAAACTGACCCGACGCCGATATCATCTATAAGCTACCTCAAGGGCAAACTTGCTAAAGGTTAAGAAAGAGTAGATAGTCCGGGTTACCCTCGGCGGCAGCTTAGAGAAATTTACTAATCGGCTAGAAATGTTTTATAATTATAGGTAGCTTCAAGAATAGCGCTCGAGGCTTAATTCTTTAAAAACGGCTCCGAGTCGTGCTATACTTATAGGCTAGAAAAGTTGAACTTTGAAGGAGGTAGCTAACCTATGCCAGACTATGTGGCTATGAAGACAAAGGTAGACGAACTGGCAGCAAGGGAATGGGATGTGGCCGGGATTCAGGCCAGGGTTAGAAAGCTGGCCAAGGAGGGGATTCCCAAGAAGAAACTCGACCCGAAAGAGCTTTTGGCCCACAAGGCGGAAATTCTGGCCCGCGTTGAGCTACATGCTGAGGAATATAACTTTATTACCAAGAATTGTGCTCAGGGCACGGCGCTGGCCCTGATGGAAGAATTTGGTCTGGGCGACATGGAGGTCATCAAGGCCCTGACCCCGTTTCCCGGTGTCGGCGGCACCGGCGATATGTGCGGCGGCATAACCGGCAGTCTGATTACCTTCGGGCTCTTTTTCGGCAGCGATGTCCCGCTGGACTTTGATGCCATGAACAACGCCATCCTGATTTCCCAGAAGTTTATGGCCAACTTCGAGGGTAAGATAGGCCATATGTATTGCGCCGATATCATCGAAACGGTGATTCTTGGGCACAGGCTAAACCCCGGTGACAGCGAGGAGGCTATGGTAGCCTTCACCAACGAGCAGGGTTTTGAGAAGTGCGGCCTGCCCCCGGGAACAGGCGTCAAGCTGGCCGCTGAGGTTATTATCGATAGCATGCAGAAATAGGGGCATTTCACTTTATCGCCCCCTTTTTCAGGCGCCAGGCCTGTTGGCCGAATATCGGGAAAGCCCCGCCTCATAAAGGACGGGGTTTTTTCGGCATCGCAAAAAGGGGGGCTCTCTTAAAAAGGAGTCATATGTCTGGTATTGTCTGGCATATATTAGCCTTTGGCGTTATCGGCATTTTTCTGGCGGTGACCGTCTATCGCACCGTAGCCATCGCCAGGTTGCCCGTCCACCTGAGGTGGGAGCTGGCGCCGATACCGCATGAGAAGGGGAAAGGCAAGTACGGCGGCTCCTATCTTGAGGAGTATGAGTGGTGGACGAAGACGCGGCAGCGCTCCCGAATCGCCCCGCTGGTGTATATGGTGGTTGAAATCTTTCTGCTCAGGGGTATCTGGAAACGCAACCGGCCTTTATGGCCCCTGACTTTTGCCTTTCATGCCGGCATCTACCTGGTTACCGCCATGCTCTTGTTCAGCCTGGTAAGCTCCATATTAATCATTACCGAAGCGCCGCCGTACGTCATTAATGTTTTTCAGGAGATTGCCTCCGTCCTGGCGGTGGCTGGCTACCTGATGGGGGGCCTGGGGGCTATCGCTCTGCTCTTTAAACGCGCCCTCGATTCCAACCTCAGGCCGTTCAATACCACCACCAAGTATTTTAACCTGGTGTTGCTGGGGGCGGTCTTTATCAGCGGCGCTTACGCCTGGTTCAATTTAGGGGACTTTGCCGCTGAGATGAGCCTCTTTATAAGGGGGTTGATTACCCTTGATACCGGCTTAACAATTGCTTTTTCCCTGTCTTTGCATATAATTATATCTTTGCTCTTTCTGCTCTATCTACCCTGGACGGACATGATTCACTTTGTCGCCAAGTACTTCACCTATCATGAGGTAAGATGGAACGATGCCCCCCAGGATGAGAAGATGAAGAGGGAGCTGCGCGGGCTTCTGGCTCAACCAGTTAGCTGGTCGGCGGCGCACGTTGGTGCCGACGGCAAGAAAAACTGGGTAGACCTTACCAAAAAGAAGACGAAAGATGAAGAAGCTTAAACTAACCGATATTGCTAAGGGTGGGGACAGCCAGCTCATTGATATTGATGTTGACGAGCTGGTGCCGTTACCGCCGCCCTATGATAAGGCAGAGGAGTTTCCCGGTTTTAAACAGCTCACCGAAGACCAGAGGGAAAGGCTGGTCTGCAACCTTGACGGCGTTGTTTCCTATGCCGCCCTGCCCAAGCCGAAGAATAAAGCCGAAGAGAAAAAGTACGTCAAGCAGTTTATCTCAGGACTCAAAAAGCTCTTGAGTAAAGAGAACAATTGGACGTTCTTGCAGCCGCTGCTCCTTTCCCTGGACTATTGCGCCCAGTGCCAGACGTGTTGCGATGCCTGCCCGATTTACCTTGGCAGCGGCAAGAATGACCTCTATCGCCCCACCTACCGCCCTGAGATCTTCCGGCGTCTGGTTAATAAATACATCAAGCCCGGCGGCAAACTGCGGGCCAAGCTCACCGGGGCTGATATTGACCTCAACTGGACCACCATAACCCGGCTCTATGAACTCAGCTACCGGTGTAATCTCTGCCGACGCTGTACCCAGGCCTGTCCCATGGGGGTTGATAACGGTCTTATCACCCGCGAATTGCGCAAACTCTTCAGCCAGGAACTGGGTTGGGCGCCGAAGGAGCTCCATGAGAAGGGCACCATGCTCCAGCTTGATGTCGGCTCCGCCACCGGCTTAAGGCCCAATGTTGCCATAGATAACCTTAAGTTTCTAGACGAGGAGTTTACCGAGTCCACCGGTATTAACGTCTCGACGCCCTGGGACAAGAAAGGGGCTGATATTCTGCTGATTCACAGTGCCGGTGATATTATATCTTTCCCCGAGAGCCCGATAGCCTTTACCATTTTATGCAATGCCGCTGGACTCAGCTGGACGCTCTCATCGGAGATACCGGGATACGATGGCATCAACTACGGCGTCTTCTATGACGATGTCCAGCTGGCCAGGGTAGCTACCAGGCATGCCCAGATTGCCAAGAAGCTGGGGGTGAAGAAGATTGTCATGGGGGAGTGCGGACACCAGAACAAGGCTCTGATGACGGTGGCTGACCGGATGCTTACCAGAGAGCTGAATATACCGCGGGAGAACGTGATGACCTTCCTGGAGAACCTGGTCTTCAGCGGTAAGGTTAAGTTCGACCCGACGAAAAACGATTTCCCGGTGACGCTCCACGACCCCTGCAATCTGGTGAGAAACATGGGGGTGGTTGAGCCCCAGCGCCGAATTCTGCGCTATCTCTGCCCTGAGTTCCGCGAGATGACGCCCCACGGAATAGAGAATTATTGCTGTGGCGGCGGCGGGGGTTTGAGCGTGATGTCCGATGTCAACTTCACCGACTGGAAGGTGAACGTCGCCGGCAGGATGAAGTTCAAACAGGTCCTGGAAGCCTTTGCCGACCACCCTGGCCCCGAGATAGAGAAATACCTCTGTGCGCCGTGCTTAAACTGCAAGCTGCAGTTCCGTGATGTGTTTGAGTACTACGGGGCTAAGGAAAAATCCAACCTTATTTTTGGCGGCATGGGAGAATTGATTGTTAATGCCATGGCTATTATGAAAAAGCCTTTCCTTAGCTGGGAAGAGGAATAGCCCCGCTTGCCCTCGGCCAGCCCCATAGGTTATACTATATTCTTGTTTACGGCACTGTAGAATAGTCCGAGAGGAGACTGACTTAGATGGCACAGATGGAACTGGCTGGCGAAATGTACGAAGTTGATGAGAATGGCTTTATGCAGGAAACTGACCGATGGACCGAGGATGTGGCTAGAGCCTATGCGGCGTTAGAGAATGTGAACGAGTTAACCAAAGACCACTGGGAGGCAGTTAATTACCTGAGGAGCTATTACCTCGAGAACGGTATTTGCCCTATGATAAGAAGGCTTATCAAGGTGACCGGTTTTAACCTGAGCCGGCTCTATGAACTCTTTCCGCAGGGACCGGCGCAGTCCGCCTGTAAGTGGGCCGGAGTACCCAAGCCCACCGGATGCGTATAGTTTTAAAAGGCCTATGGTTTTTTAAGCCTAATCTTCTACCTTGGTCTCTTTCTCCAGCACCTCAGATAGCGCCCTGTAGCCCTCGCCGCCGAAAGACTTGAACTGCAGGGTGAGCAACTCCGAGTACTTAAAACCCTTGGATTTAATCCAGTCCCGGTGCACCTTGTCGCCCCGCCCAATTATGTGGCGAGCTAAATCAAGGGCACTGCTTGAGACTTTATTACACACCGGGCAGTGATAACTCATAGATAAACCTCCTGCCTAGTCTACTTCTTCTTTTTCTCTTTTTCTTTCAGCGCTTTGAGCACCTTCTCCGGGGTTATCGGTAAATCGTTTATCCTCACGCCCACTGCTTTATAGACCGCGTTGCCGATAGCACCGGCGGTGGGATTGGTAAGTCCCTCGCCAGCCTCCTTGGCGCCAAACGGCCCCTCGGGCTCATAGGTATCAATCTCCAAAATATCGGTCTCGGGCATATCCAGGGAGCGGATAAGCTTGTAATCGGCGATGGAGGGATTGAGTATCTTGCCTTCGTCCATGGGCTGGTCTTCACAGAAGCCGTAGCCTCCGGCCATCATTATAGCTCCCTCCAGCTGTCCTTCAATGCCCACGGGGTTGATTACGGTGCCGCTTTCATGGGCGGTGGTCACGTTTACCAGTTTATACCGCCCCGTCTCGGTGTCCACAGCCACCTCAGCCGCCTGCACGCCGAAGCTATAGGCGGGGGATATCATCCCCTTGCGGTGGGGGGTATAGTGGCCGCGCCCCATGATAGCATTGCCGTCCTTACCCCTTATCGCCTCTTTAACGATGTCAAAGTAGGAGACGCCTCTCTCCGGGCGGTCGACCAGGTGGACCCAGCGGTCTTTGATATCAAAGTCATAAGCAATGTTGGGCGCCATCTTGGCGGCGGCGAACTCCAGCAGCTGGCGCTTGCACTCGGCGGCGGCCCTTTTAACGGCGTTGCCGTTCATCAGGGTCTCGCGGCTGCCCCAGGCGCCGAGGTCGGGCGGGCAGATGCCGGTATCAGCGGCATGTATCCTGATATCCTCAAGTTTCACCCCCAGCTCCTCGGCACAAATCATGCTCAGCGTGGTATCAGAGCCCTGGCCAATATCACAGGCGCCGGTAAACAGGTCTACCTTACCATCAATATTTATCCTGACTACAGCCGCCGAGAAAGCGTATGGGGTATCAAACCAGTTAAAGATACCGCCGGACATAAAGCCGTAGGCGGATACACCGATGCCGTGGTTAGGGGGCAGCTTGCCCCGCTCCTTGACGTGCTCCTCAATCTTATCCAGGCACTGGTGCAGCCCGCAGCTCTGGATAAAGGCTTGCCCCGGAACCTCGTAGTTAGGCGTCATACCGTTCTTGCGTCTGATTTCAATGGGGTCTATTCCCAGGTCTTCGGCCATCATGTCCAGCTGAGACTCGCCGACGAATGTTGACTGGGGAGCGCCGAAGCCGCGCATGGCTGAGGTGACGGCGGTATTGGTATATACCCGATAGCCATCATAGCGGTAGTTAGGATATTTATAGGGGAATGAGGAGAAGAAACCGGTGAGGTACAGGGCGGTGGCTCCCATAGCCGTATAGGCGCCGCCCTCGGTGATGACCCTGGCTTCCTTAGCCAGCAGGGTGCCGTCTTTCTTGGCGCCGAGTTTAAGGAAGTAGTACATGGGGGTTCGGCGCTTGGTAGCGGTGAATTCCTCTTCCCGGCTCAAGACTATCTTCACTGGCTTGCACAGCTTCATGGACAATATAGCGGCGCAGAACTGGGCTGAGTCCAGCTCAAACTTAGAGCCGAAGCCGCCACCGGTAGGCGGTTTGATTACCCTTATATCACCCTCTCTCAGGCCGGTCATGTCAGCCATTAATCTTTGAATGTAGTAGGAAGACTGGGTTGAAGTCCACACCGTCATCTTGCCGCCATAGTCATAGCTGACTACGGCATCGTGGGTCTCCATGCAGACATGGGCCTGTGACGAGCACTTGAACTGGTCTTCACGGATATGGTCGCACTTCTTAAAAGCCTCATCGACATCACCCCACTCAATATGACGGTTTATATTAATATTGAGCTCAATGCCATCGTGGACCTGAGGTGCGTCTTCTTTAATCGCTTCCAGAGGGTCGAAGACGGCCGGCAGCGGCTCATACTCCACATCGATTAAGTCCAGCGCCTCCTCGGCGGTATCCTCATCAATAGCGGCTACTGCTGCCACCGGGTCGCCAATATAGCGAACCTTCTCCCGGCAGAGGATTTCCTCATCGCAGAGTTCGGGGAAGCGCCGCCAGATACCCTGTTTGTGCCCCAGGGTATCCTTGCCGGTAACCACTGCCTTTACACCGACCAGCCTCTTCGCCTTGCGGGTATCAATCTTGAGAATCTTGGCATGGGGGTGGGGGCTTCTTAAGACTTTGCCGTAGAGCATGCCGGGTAGAACCAGGTCAAAGGTATATTTGGCGCTACCGGTTACCTTTTCCGGTCCGTCAACTCTATGTACCCGCTTACCGATTACAGAATATTCGCTCATTTCGCCTCCTTGTACTCACCTTTGACTACAGCCGTTACGGCTCTAATAATGCTGTTATAGCCGGTGCAGCGGCAGATATTGCCGTCAATACCCTCTTTTATCTCTTGTTTGGTAGGCTTGGGGTTTTCGGTTAATAGTGCCGTGGTTGCCATCAGCATCCCTGCAGTGCAGAAGCCACACTGATAAGAGCCGTGGTCGAGGAAGGCTTTCTGCAGGGGACTCAGCTCAGTTCCCTTAGCCAGGCCCTCAATAGTCACTATCTCGGCACCGTTAGCCTGAAGGGCCAGTATTGAGCAGGACTTAACCGCCATGCCGTTGAGCATTATGGTGCAGGCCCCGCAGGAGCTGGAGTTACAGCCTCTTTTGGTCCCGGTCAGCGCCAGGTGGTCTCTCAGGGCCTCCACCAGGAGGGTTTTCGGCTTCACGAAAATATCGTAGGGCTGGCCGTTTACTTTGAGTTTTAGCTCTTTTTTCATTTCCTAGTCCTTCCTCTTTTTTAAGCCTTCTTCGCCCTGGCCATGGCTTCTTTGCTTATTCTTGGCACCAGGACCTTAACCAGCTCTCGCCGGTATTCTTCCGAAGCCTGCATATCGGATATGGGGTCAGCCTCGGTGGAGGCTGTTTCTCCAGCCTGGGCGAGCAGGGCATCGCTAATTTTTTTGCCTTTCAGCACCGCTTCTGCCTTTTTGGCCCGCATCGGGGTCGCCGCCGCCGCCCCCAGGGCGATGCGGATGTCCTGGCAGCTATCGCCGGCGCCCAGGGTAATGGACGCGGCAACGCCTACGGTGGCTAAATCGCTTTCTATTATGTTGAACTTGGTATAGGCGGTGCCGGTGTGGGCAGGGGGAGCCGGTACTGTAATCTCGGTGAGCAGTTCACCGGTCTTGAGTGCGGTTTCAAAGTAATCAAGGGTGAAGTCTTCAACCGGCAGGCTTCTTTCGCCTTTCAGGCTGGCCATCTTCAAGGTGGCGTTTAAGGCAATCAGCACCGGTGCCGGGTCTCCGGCGGGGTCGCCGTGACAGAGATTGCCGCCGATGGTGCCCCAGTTGCGGGTCTGGATTGAGGCTAACCTGGTCTCCATCTCGGCGAGCACGGCAAAACCATCCCGCATCTGGGAGGATTTTTCTATCGTCCGGTGCGTGGTCAGGGCACCAATCTTGAGCCCGCCTTTGCCATCAGACTTGATGTAGCTCAGCTCGGATATGCCCTTAATATCGATTAGATACTCAGGGGCGACCAGCCCCTGCCTCATCAGGATGAGCAGTGATTGCCCTCCGCAGATTATCTTGGCCTCGTCCTGGTACTTGTCCAGCAGGGTGAGGGCTTCTTTTAGCGTCTTGGGAGCGAAGTGTTCAAAGTCTTTTATCATTTTGGCTTTAACCTCCTACCCGGCTCTTCATTTTCTCCTGCAGATTGTTGGTGAACTCCTCCCCCACCTTGTTGACCTTGGCCCGCATTATCCTTTCTCCGAAGGTAGCCAGACGGCCGACCATACTCACCTTGGAGCTATAGGCCACCTCTACCTCGCCCTTGGCAATCTCTTTCAGGTCGACGATGGTTTCCTGAGTGAAGGTGCCGGCACCGCCGACAGCCGCACCCCGCCCCACCGCCTTGATGTGCTTGGGAGGGTCGACCTCGGTCAGGCTCTGGGTAAAGTTGAGCTTGACTGATATTGGCCCCACCTTCTGTTTGACCACTCCTTCCCAGGTCTTGTCGTCAACGGCTTCCATTTTCTCGGCGCCGGGGATGCAGGAAGCCAGTGTCCCTGGCTCAAGCAGAAAGTTCCATACCTCTTTAATGGGCGCTTTCATGGTGAACTTCCCCTCAATCAGCATTTCAGACCGGTCCTCCTTTTTCTATGTTTTAAAGCATCTTATCAAAATAAGGGTCTTTTTTAGTGGTGGGGAGAGAGGGCATTTCAAACTTGCCGTTGGAGCCCTTCCTGGACATGGGCAGGTTTTTTATGGCTTCGGGCAGATAGCCGCGATACTTCTGGCAGAAGCAGAGAAGGTAATGCCGGCCCCGGTATACGGGACAGTCCTTGCATATGGTGCCGGAGAAGGGGCATATCATTCTCGCCTTGGCCATCAGACTGCTTCTCTCTCTTTAGGTTCTTACCCACTATATTTTCACATAATAGCCCTGGGATATGCAAATTCTTTAAAATCATACGCCGGGCTCTAAATCGGGCTTTCCCAGTCTTTCATCGGCTTCATCCACTCCGCTCTCGAGACGAACTCGTCATGGGCTAGGGGCACCGGCGGGTGACAGATAAACAGGGGGTCAAATTCGTTCTTTATCTTTAGTAGCCATTCATGGTAGTTTGGGCCGTAGGCTGGTCCGGTGAGATACAGGGGCTGGTGGGAGCCCAAAAGCGAGGTGTAGAAGCGCTTTCTTATGTTTTCCTTGGATGTTTCCAGGTAGAAGTGGTCAACGCCATCGCTATTTACGTCCGGGTCCCAGTAGACAAGGAACTCGGAATAGCCCTGGTGGCCCAGCTCAAAGCTCTGGAACCAGCCGGGGTCGCCGTAGTCGGGCATAAGCGGCGGGGTATAGTTCCTCTTTAGCTTGGCGTAGTTTTCGCCGTGGGGTATGGCGTGCTCGATGGTCTCGATGACATAGTCAACGGAGACATAGCCCCCGCACATCAGCCACATGCCGGCGGAGTCGGCGTTCTTGAACCAGGACTCGTCCGAAGGGCGGGTGCGGCGGGCTTCGCCGCCAATCTCGGTTATAATATCGGTGAGCACCTGCTCCTCGTATTCCATCTGCTCCTCGGAGGTAAAGGCGATGAGCAGTACGCGCAGGAGGTGAAAGCTGCTGATGCTCTCCTCGTTCTCTTTTGACCAGAGCTCCCAGAACTCCTCCTTCGAATTTGCCCTGGCAATCGCCCGCCAGAATATGGGGACCTTGGTTACCCCGCCCCCTATCTCCGCCTTAGCCATCTCAAACATGGCTTCTCTCATAGCGTCTTTGCTGGGCATGGTAAAGTTAATCCACTTTACTCTCTTTTCCGGGAGCATAAGGGTGGTATGGGGTGAGATGCCCGCCGGCTCCAGCCTTTCCGGCTGGAAGGGCAGAAGCTTTATCGCCATCCTGGTCACGATGCCGAGAAAGCCCCGGTGCCCGGTAAAGCCCCTCAGCAGTCCCCGCAGGTCGGGGCCTAAGCCGTCGCCCCAGAAGGGGTCGTCCCCGGTTGCCAGCGAGCCCATCTTGACCAGCTCGCCGTCGGGCAGGACGAGCTCCGTGCCCAGGATGCGGCGGTGGGGCAGACCGATGCGGTAGCTTAAGGGCGACCAGCCGTCGCCTATCATGTTGGCGATAGCGGAACACTGCGAGCCGCCGCCGCCGATGATAATATACATCCCCCGGTTCATTGCCTCTTCCTGGAGTTGCGAGTAAATAATGCCGGAGCCGACCACGGCGTAGAGGTGCTTTTCGTCAATCTCAAAGTCGTTCATCCGCTTCAGGTCGATGATTAACTCGTCGTCGACATGGCAGTGAGAACGGGGACCATACCAGCCGGTGCTGTAGGGGA
>DUEC01000010.1 GCA_011176635.1 Dehalococcoidia bacterium
ATGGGGATTGACTATACCTATCAAGCCGCCCTGGCCAAAGCGCTACAAGCCGCCGGACTGATGCTCCTCTCCGAAGGAGGCATACTCTTCAGCATCGCTGACAGGGACAAGCCTGAAGCTACCCCCATAATCAAGAAGTTCTCCCAGATAGGCTGTAAGCTCTACGCTACCGAAGGCACGGCAGCCATGATTGAAGCCATTGGACTGCCGGTAACCATGATAACCAAAAAGCTGAGCGAGGGGCACCCCAACGTTATCGACATCATCAGCGACGAGACGCTGAGCGGCATCGTCAATACCATTACCGGAGGGCGCGTGCCCTTGAGGGACGGCTTTAGAATCCGCCGGGCGGCCACCGAGAAGCGCATCCCCTGCTTTACTTCCCTGGATACCGCCCGGGCCGCCCTGGAGGCGCTTCTCAGCGGGGGCCAGAGCTACAGCGCCCAGCCGATATCGGACTACCGCAAAAAGGGACCGACTTGATACAAGCTAAAGCCGCCGTTATCGCCAACGACGAAATAATGCCCGGTGTCTATCTTACCTGGCTGGAATCACCCCAGATAGCCTCCCCAGCTGAAGCAGGGCAGTTCGTCATGGTGCGCTGTGGGGAAGAGCCTGAATACCCGCTGCGCCGCCCCTTTAGCATACACCAGCGGCAAGGCGGCAAAATCGCCCTGCTTTTCAACATAGTGGGCAAGGGCACTCAGTGGCTGGCGCAACGCCAGCCCGGTGACGAGCTTGACCTGCTCGGGCCGCTGGGCAACGGCTTTACCATTAATCCCAAAGCACGCCATCTGCTATTACTAGCTGGGGGCATCGGCATCGCACCGCTGGTTTCTCTGGCTGACGAAGCCCTAAAACGAGAGCTATCGGTAACGTTGCTCTACGGAACACCGAGCGCCGCACAGCTTTACCCCCACCTACCTAAAGTCAAAATCGTTACCGCCACCGAGGACGGCAGTGCCGGCAAGAAGGGAATGATAACCGACCTCCTGCCCGACTTTATCAGCGGCGCCGACCAAATCTTTGCCTGCGGGCCACTGCCGATGTATAGGGCTATGGCCGCAATGCCGGAATTAAGCAACAAACCCGTTCAGGTCTCCTTAGAGGTGAGGATGGGCTGCGGGCAGGGCATCTGCTACGGCTGCACGGTGAAGACCAGGAATGGCTTAAAGCAGGTATGCCAACACGGGCCGGTATTTGAACTTAATGATATTCTGTGGGATGAGCTAAAGGAGGTTTAAAAGGAGGAGGTTATAATGAAAGCAATCGGTATTGTCGGCAGTCCCAGAAAAGGTGGCAATACGGAAATACTAACCAAACACACCCTGAAGGCTATAGCCGAGGAGGGATTAGACACCGAACTAATAACCTTAAGCGGTCTGGATATCCAGCCCTGCAACGCCTGTATGGCCTGTGCCGATGGAGAGCGATGCTCCATCAATGATGACCTCTTTCCAATATACGAAAAAATGAAGAAAGCGGAGGCTATAATCATGGCCTCACCGGTTTACTTCGGCTCGGCGACAGCCCTGCTCAAAGGCCTAATGGAGAGAGCGGGCTTTATCGCCGGGATTAACGGGGGGTTGTTTAAGGGAAAAGTAGGCGGGCCTCTGGTTGTAGCCCGCCGCGCCGGGCAGAACTTTACCCTGGCCCAGCTGACGTACTGGTTTCACATTTCGGGCTTCTTTATGCCCGGTTCAACATACTGGAACATTGCCTTTGGCCGAGAGAAGGGCGAGGTGGAGAATGACGAAGAAGGGCTGGCCACAGCGTGGAACTTTGGTAAGAACGTTGCCTTCTTGGTAAAAAAGCTGAATACCTAGACCACTCAATCACTTTTAGGAGGTGCACTATGGTCGTTACCAAGCAAATCAGTCTGGAAAGCAAAGGGCACTGCCATATCATTGATATCACCCCGGAGGTAGAAAAAAAGCTGGCTGAAGCCGATGTAAGCCAGGGAACGGTTACCCTATTTGTCACCGGCTCCACCGCCGGCATTTCCACCATTGAGTTCGAACCTGGACTGATTGCCGACTTCCAGGATATGTGGCAGCGAAATGTCCCCACCGATATCCCCTACCAGCACGACCGTGCCTGGGGTGACGGCAACGGCCACTCCCATGTCCGGGCTTCGCTGCTGGGCGCCTCGCTGGTAGTCCCCTTCAGCAACAAAAAGTTGGCCCTGGGCACCTGGCAGCAAATAGTGCTGGTGGACTTTGACAATAGACCCAGGTCGAGGCAAATCACGGCCCAGATTATGGGGGAATAAACTGGCTTTGACAGCGGTTTAAGTCAGAGCTTATAATATGGAAAGCTTTAAACTAAGCGGTAAACCAGACCACGGAAAGGCGGGGACATGGCCAATCAGATAGGTAAGAAGTATCGCTGTGCCAAGTGCGGTGCTGAGTTCATCGTTACCAGAGGGGGCGATGGCACCGCCCACTGCTGTGGTAAACCCATGGAGCTGAAGAAATAAGCCGGGCCTACAGGGAGTATTATTTAAATGCCGAGCCAACTAGGTAAAAGATATCGCTGTGCCAAGTGCGGCACTGAAATACTGTGCACCAAAGCCGGTGAAGGCACCCCTACCTGCTGTGAGCAGGAAATGGAACTGCAGGAACCGAGACCAATCCCTTCCTCGGACTAAGCCTATTTGCCCTGCAAAAGGGAGAAAAATTCAGCCCTGGTCTCCGCTTTGCTGCGGAAGGTGCCCCTCAGGGCCGAGGTAACGATAGCGCTCCCCGGCTTCTTGATGCCCCGCATAATCATGCAAAGGTGCTCAGCTTGGACAAGCACCCCCACCCCATCCGGTTTAAGCCCGTTAACGATGGAATCGGCAATCTGGGTGGTCATTCTCTCCTGAATCTGGGGGCGCTTGGCAAAGATTTCCACCACCCGCGCCAGCTTGCTACCCCCAACGACACGCCCGGTGGCATTGGGGATATAACCTACATGAACCGTACCGTAAAACGGCAAAAGGTGGTGCTCGCACATGGAATAGAAGGGAATATCTCTCAGGATGACCATTTCGCGGTGCCCTTCTTCAAAGCCAACGGTCAACTCTTTACTCGGGTCCATATCAAGCCCCATAAAAAGCTCGGCATACATCTCAGCCACCCGCTCTGGAGTGCCGGCCAACCCCTCCCTTTCCGGGTCTTCACCGATAGCCTTGATGATAGAAGTCAGCGCCTTCTTGATTTCGCTCTCATCAATCACTCTTTACCCTCCTTTAAACCTTAAAGAACTCGAACGTTATGTCAAGTTTAATCAAGCCAGTCCTAAAGCCTTCTCCACGGCGGCCAGGTCGGCCGGCAGCTCGAGGAAAGGCTCGGCGTTCTTTACCGCCGTCTCGGTATCCTTAAGCCCGGTGCCGGTTACGATGCAGACCACCCGGCTTTTGGAAAAATCATTTCCTTGCTGGCGGAGCTTTATCAGACCGGCCAGAGATGCCCCTGATGCCGGCTCGCCGAAGACGCCCCCTTTGGTCGCCATCAGCCTCTGGGCGGCCAGAATCTGCTCATCGCTGACCATGTCGATAATACCGTCGGACTCATCGCGGGCGGCCTCCGCCTTCTTCCAGCTGGCCGGGTTGCCGATTCTTATCGCCGAAGCTACCGTCTCCGGCTGTTCAACAACATGTCCCCGCACAATGGGGGCGGCGCCCTCCGCCTGAAAGCCCATCATCTTGGGGGTAATCCTGGCCCTGCCCGCCTTATGGTACTCGACAAAGCCCTTCCAGTAGGCGGTGATATTGCCGGCATTGCCCACCGGTATAAAGAGATAGTCGGGGGCTTCGCCCAGGGCATCGATAATCTCAAAGGCGGCCGTCTTCTGCCCCTCCAGGCGATTGGGGTTGAGCGAGTTCACCAGAGTGACCGGGTGCTTTTCGGTCAGGCTCCGGACTATGGTCAGCGCCTGGTCGAAGTTGCCGTCAATAGCCACTATCTTTGCCCGGTAGATAATAGCCTGCGCCATCTTGCCCAGGGCAATCTTGCCCTTAGGCACCACGATAATGGCGTCAACGCCTGCGTAGGCGGCATAGGCAGCGGCGGAGGCACTGGTATTGCCGGTGGAGGCGCACATGAGCGCCTTACTGCCTTCCTCTAATGCTTTGGCTACGGCCACCACCATGCCCCTGTCCTTGAAGGAGCCGGTGGGATTACAACCCTCAAGTTTAAGATAAAGCTCACCGATAGCCAGCTCTTTCTCTAATTGGGGGCACCTGACCAGGGGGGTCTCCCCCTCGCCTAAAGAGAATAAAGGCGTTTTGGGTGTGATGGGCAAAAAGTCTTTGTATCTAGCTAAAACTCCAGGTTTCATGGTTTTTGATTGCTCCTTTTTGGTGGCTTAGGCATTTTAGCTCTCTTTGAGGGAAATAACATAAGAACCGTCTCTAGTCCTCATATTCGTAGCTCCTATAATCACTCGCGCCTCAATCTGCTGAGCATCATTCTCCACTTTAACGACGACCCCATGGCAATTGCTTCTAATTGGGCGAACGACGGGCACTTCTAGCATGTTCTGCACGGTAGGAATGTTGTGGTTAATATTACTTATATCCTCCCAGCCCTTTGCGCATCGCACTATTTCCTTAGCACTCTCAAACCGTATCCATACGTATGTATCTGTCGCTATAACGTCTCCATTGTTTTGCAAAAAGAATGATATTTCTACCTCTTTTGAGTCGCCCAGAGGTTTTATTGATACTTCGTGACTCAACTGCAGGTCTGCTTGTAAAGACACATACTTAATTTTCTCGTAAATTTCATCTACATCTGCTCTTCGTGCACCTTCATTAATATTGTAATTCCTAACGAAAATTGTGCCTCGGTGAATGAAAAAGTGTTTCTTAGAATCGGACGAGAGCGGGCCTCCGAACTTATCTGGAACTGAGACGATATAGGGCGGCTTCTCACCTTTAAATTCAATGACCCCGATTTTATACCCAAGAATATTCTTTTCTGCATATTCTACACTGATAGACGGATCGCACCTGTCTTTGAGAATCTGATTTAGTTGTTCCGAATTATGGGTGGTTTTTAAGCCTACACATTTCCCAGTTTTGTCTTCCACCCCAACAATGATATGTGCTAGCTCTCCGCTATTTGCCAAAGCTATTACATCTTTAACAAACTCAGCTTTATCGGCATCGGTTTCTAAATGCAAATCCTCTTTATAATCAAGTGTAGGGCTTTCTTCAGCTTCCTCTATGAGTTCTATAATTTTATCTCTAGTTATCATACTTCCTTCACCTCCTACCCCTTAAGGATGAGGGGCTTACTTCCCCTTCCATATAAGGGCGGTGGGCGGGAAAAGATATAAAACGGGGAGAGGGGCTTAATCCTCAACCCTTATAAAATTGCCTATCTCCTTAACCGAAGCCAGCTTCCCCAGCTCATCAAGGGCTTGCTGCATCTCCGCTTCCTTAGCCGGGTGGGTCATAATAACAATCTCCGCCGTCTGGGCGGCGCTATCCACCGCCTTCTGAATAACCGAAGAGATACTAATCATATGGTCACCCAGAGCCTTAGACACCTGAGCCAGGACCCCGGGCTGGTCGGCAACATTGAGCCTTAAATAATATCGGGTCTCCAGCTCAGCCATAGGTCTAATGCTTTTACCCGGCTCCAACACCCACTTGGCCCGGCTGCCCCCGCCGGCGATAACATCCTGGGCGGCTGATACCACATCAGATACTACGGCGCTGCTGGTAGCCGAGGCGCCAGCCCCCTCGCCGAAGAAAAGCACCCTGCCCACCAGGTCGCCCTGCACCAGAATAGCGTTATAGACGCCGTCAACCTTAGCCAGCAGGGACTCCTCAGGGATAAAGACGGGATGGACGCGCACCTCAATCTGGTTATCGGTCTGCTTGGCTATAGCCAGCAGCTTTATGGCAAAGCCCAGCTCCTGGGCATACCTGAAGTCGCGATTATTCATCCGGGAGATGCCCTCGCAGTGAATATCCTGCGGCTGGACCCGGCAGTGAAAAGCCAGAGAGGCGAGGATAGCCAGTTTATAGACAGCATCTATCCCCTCGATATCATTCCTGGGGTCAGCCTCGGCATAGCCCAGCTTCTGGGCCCTCGCCAGGGCCGAAGGAAAATCGGCGCCCTCTTTGGCCATCAGGGTGAGGATATAATTGGTGGTGCCGTTGATTATGGCGTAAATGCCGCTTATCTTATTAGCCACCAGGTCCTGCTGAAAAGGAGCGATGAGGGGGATACCGCCGCCGACACTGGCTTCGTAGTGCAGGCCGACGCCGTGCTGTTGGGCCAGGGCAAAAAGCTCCACCCCGTGCTTGGCGATGACCTCCTTGTTAGAGGTAACCACGTGCCTGCCGCTGGAGAGCGCCCGCTTCAGGTAATCAAATGCCGGCTGCTCGCCCCCGATAGCCTCGACGACGATATCCATGTCTTGACTAAAAAACTCCTCGGCGTCGGTGGTAAAAAGCTCCAGTCCCATTTCCTTGGCCTGCGGCCTGGCCAGGTCCGCCTCTAAGACCTTTACCTTCCTCAACACCAGGGGACAACCTATCTGCCCGCCTAAAACCTCTGCCCTGGCCGCCAGAACTCTGGCTACCTCCCCGCCAATAACCCCCAGCCCCATTAAGCCTATGCCGATGCTTTCTTTTTTCACCATCCTAGCCTCCGATAACCTGCGAAATTGCCCACTGTATTTTCTCCTCGTCCAGATAACTCTGGATATCATTATCAGGGTCATCCCACAGCGCTTCAATCCAGTCTGCCAAGGCACTAGCCCTCAGTAACTCCCTGTCTTCCTCTTCAATCTGGCGGTTATCATCCATCTCCACGACCTCCACCAGCCAGTAGCCACCGCTGGTGCTGACCTCTTCGTCCCGTATGGGCTGGCTCAATACCCCCACCTCTAACTCGGGGTCGAAGATAGCATAGTAAAATGTCGAGCTTATCTGGCCCTCGGAGGCTATCTCAAGCACGCCCCCGGTCGGCCGGGAGGCATCATGCTGAGAGAACTCCTCGACCAGGGCGGCAAAGTCCTCGCCGGCCTCCAGCCTGTCCCTGACCTCGTTAGCCTCCTGCTCACTAGCCAGCAGAATCATTCTAACCCAGGCCCGTCCCGCCTCCTCATCCCGCTCGGTAACCTCAACCAGCCAGTAGCCAACCGCCTTA
>DUEC01000011.1 GCA_011176635.1 Dehalococcoidia bacterium
AATTTAGGGGGGTAAGTAGCCCCTGTAGGGCGGGCTGGGGTGGGACGAAAAAGCTTTGTTTAAAACGGGGTGGGGCTGGGAGCACCACCCCAAAATTTTGAGAGTTGTAAGAGGGTGAAAACGGGGCCCCCGCAAAAACAAGGTTTTTGTGGGGTAGAAACCCTTTTGGGTGGGCTGGGCGGGAAAGAAAAAGCTTTGTTCGAAACAGGGGTGGGGAGCGTTTTTCATAGCCCCCCACCCCCGCTCTTTAAGATTTTCCTCTCAAGGCTTTCTTTACGACTCCCTTGGGGTCGCTGACCACTAGCACAATTTCCCACACGAAGAGGGCGAAAACGATTACCGCAAGCCCAAGCAAGGTTGCATCTAGATTTATTTCCAAAAACGCTCCCCCTTCGGTTACATATGCTATCACGTGGTCAACCAACCACATGAGCGTCGCCCCCCAGAAAAACAGGCTTAATAAGCCCAACTTATATTTGTCGTCAGGAGCCTTGGCATACCATATCGCCGTTGTGATTACCGCGGCTAACGCGGTCAACATAAGCCACATCAGGCACCCCCGCTGGCAGGGCTCTCTTTAACTTTGGGCATAGCCGCCCTAGACTTCAGTTCAACAACCAGAATCATTATGCCCCAGACGGCGGTTACGGCTGCGGCCATAGCTCCACCAAATATCGCCATTTCTTTAAGCATTAGCGATACCTCTGCCGGATTTCCCATTGCCGTCAAGAAAGGCGGCCAGGGGACGAACTCTCCATGCCACATATGCTCCAATGCCAGCAGTATAGTTCCACCCCATAACAGCTTATTCAGCCAGCTCAACCTCCGGCTCCAGGTCAACCCTGTTTTTTTAGCCTTTTCCCCGCCGACTTTCTTCTCCCTTCTCTCCACAACCTTCTGCACCACCGTGGTCACAATAGCCTCTCCCGCAGGTACCAGAAAACATGCCATATCTTTTTACCTCCTTTTATTGTTGGCGATTAATGGCGATAACTATTGAACTTTCTGTCTTATATTAGCCGCTCTTTCACCCCCTGCTAAAAAGTTCTTCACTTAAAAAAATTACTTATTACAATTGACACAGCGACCAAAGATGGCCAGGTGCCTCAAATCGGCGCTGAAGCCGTACTCCCGGAGCAGGTCGTTTTTAAGCGGGGCCAGCACCGCTTCGCCAAGGTCGATTATGGCGCCGCAGTCCTGGCAGACCAGGTGATGGTGGTGGCCCTTCCCCGCCGGATGGTACCTGACCCGCCCCTCGCCGAAGTCGGTCTCGGTTACCAGCCCCAGTTTCTTGAGCAACTCCAGGGTGCGATAAACGGTCGAGATATTGACCTGGGGATACTTGGTTATCACCTGGGCATAGATTTCCTCGGCGCTGATATGGCCATCGCTTTTCTCAATCGCCGAGATAGTCATCATGCGCTGGGGCGTCAGCCGATACCCCTGCTCGGCCAGCTTTTTGACTATATCTCCGGATTGGTGCATTTGACGGCAGGCATTATAGCAGAGTTTAGGGGATATTGCAAGCTTTTGCAGTTACAATTATTTGCAACAGGGGCTTTTAAGCCTTGTCGCGGCTGTCCAGCATGATGGTTACCGGCCCGTCGTTGTGGATTTCAACCTGCATATACTGCTGGAAGCGCCCGGTGGCTACCTTGAGCCCGGCGGCTTTTACCTCTTCCACCAACTGCTCAAACAGCTTCTCCGCCTCAAGCGCCGGCGCGGCATCGCTAAAACTGGGGCGGCGCCCCTTCCTGGTATCGGCCAGCAGGGTGAACTGGCTCACCAGCAGCAGCTCGGCCCCGGTATCTAAAGCCGAGAGGTTGAATCTTTCCTCCCGTCCCGAAAAAATGCGCAGGTTGGCCAGCTTCCGGGCCAGATAATGGACGTCTTTTTGGCCATCGCCGACGGCAACGCCGACAAAGACCGCCAGCCCACGGCCGATGCTGCCCACCACCTCCCCGTTGACGCTGACCGAGGCGGCGGTGACGCGCTGCAGAAGCGCCTTCACTTCTTACCCTTCTTGCCGCCGGATTCTCCGCCCGTATCGGGCACGCCCTTGCGGCTATCGGTGACATAGAAGCCGCTCCCCTTAAAGATAATAGGAGAGGGATGAAAAACACGCTTGGCCTTGCCCCGGCACTTGGGACAGACCGCTACCGGCTTGGCGTCAAACTTCTGCTTTCGTTCAAAACGGTGATGGCAGGAACTGCACTCATACTCATAGGTAGGCATATACTGACCTCTTGGGTGTTTTCTAGATATTTTACCGTAACCGCCAAGCTCAAGGCAAACTAAAGTGAATACTAGTTATAGATTGGTCCTTGTCTTGACTTATAAGCAAAATGGGAACAAAATCAAAAAAGGTTCAAGGGGGGGAAAGCAAATGAAGAAGCTCATATCATTGACGCTGGTAGTGGTTATGGTGCTGGGTTGTATTAGCCTCGTTGCCTGCAACGGGGGAGGGGAAGACGGGGCGACGACGGCGACAACAACGCCGCCTGCTAACGGCGGAACAACGCCTGCCGAGGGAGAAAACGGGGTAACGACAACGCCGCCGGAGGAAGAACCACCACCCACGCCGCCCGAGCCCGGTGAGTGGACTATTACTCGTTGGACCGGCCCCACGGAGTTTAGGGTGCTAACGTTCACCGTGAGCCCCTTTATACTAATAACCGGATATTCCTACCAGTACCCGGGATTTTGGAGCGGCAATTTGTATACTGACCATGGATCGTGCCGCACTGCTGGTCCGGAATACGGGGAAGCCATCATCGACAACCAATTCACCGATGAATTACGTATCCCGAGAGGGGAAGGTCTTTATTGGGATTTGGTCTTTCAAGGGGAGTTTGACGAAACCGGCACCCACGCCTCCGGCACCTGGGAAGCGAGTTTAGAAGGGTCACCCTACGCAGAAGGTACCTGGGAAGCCTCGGCTCCCTAACCTGGAACATTGAACAATGTCGGCTTCACCCTTTCAGGGAAAGCCGGGCGGCCTGCTCCATAGCCTCGGCGACGACGAACAGGGAACCGGCCGCGCAGACCAGGTCTTTCTCCCCGGCCAGGGCCAGAGCTTTGGACAGCGCCGAGGGGATATCATCAGCCACTTTAGCCTCTATCCCGTGCCGCGCGAACTCGGCTACCAGAGGCGCCGGCGCCATCGCCCGGGGGTGGCGGGAGCGAGTGACGATTACCTCATCAAAAAGGGGGGCTAGCTCCGAAACGATGCCGGCTATATCCTTATCTTGCGATGTCCCCATAACCAGGATAGCCCGCTCAAAAGCAAAGAACTGCTTTAGCGACTGCGCCAGGCTGTGGGCGGCACCGATATTATGGGCGCCATCGACCACCACCAGGGGTCGGCGGCTGAGGACCTGGAGCCGCCCCGGCCAGCTCACCAGCTCCAGCCCTTTAGCAATGCTTTCCCCGGTAATTCTAAAGCCCTTATCGGCTAAGACCTCCAATGCCGCCACCGCCGTAGCCACATTGACCAGCTGGTGCTGGCCCAGGAGGGGAATAGAAAGCTGGTAGCTCCCCTTTCTGCCCTCCACCCTAAGCCGCTGCCCCTCCAGGTCAAAGCCGAGGCCCTGCCAGGTGACGTCCTTGCCGACGGTTATCAGCTCTGCCCCACAGCGCCGGCAGCTCTCCCTGATTACCGCCAGGGCCTCATCGGGCTGGGGGGAGCTGACCACGGTGCTGGCGGGCTTGATAATGCCGCACTTCTCTCCAGCGATTTCAGTCAGGGTGGTGCCCAGGACATCGGTATGGTCAAAGCTGATGGGGGTGAACAGGCAGACCAGGGGGTTAATGACACTGGTGGCGTCGAACTTGCCCCCCATCCCCACCTCCAGCACCTGAAGCTCCACCCCCTTCCGCCCGAAGTAGGCAAAGGCCAACACCGTCAAAAGCTCAAAGGTGGTCAGCTTGCCGTAGGTGGCTCTCTCGTTGACCGCCTCGACCGGCGGCTGGAGGGAGGTCAGCAGCTCGGCCAGCTCTGCCTCGGAGATTAGCTCCCCGTCAACGCGGAGGCGCTCCCTCCAGCTCTGCAGGTGGGGCGAGGTGTAGAGACCGGTTGTGTAACCGGAGGCGGTCAGGGCCGAAGCCACCATGGCGGCTACGCTCCCCTTGCCGTTGGTGCCGGTGATATGGACCGAGCCGGCTTTCTGATGGGGGTTGCCTAAAAGAGCCAGCAGTTCATCCACCCGCCTGAGGTCATAGAAGGCCGGGTCGTGGGGCATGCCGAGCTTTTCGTAGTCGGTATAGCTATTGATATAATCTATGGCCTGCCGGTAGTCCATATCGGCTAATTATATCACTGCCGCCGTCAGGGGGACAAAGAAACTTGACCTCGCCCAGCGGGGCTGATATTATCAACCGAAGCGGGGGTGAGAAATGAACTTCGAAGAAAAGCTGGTGGAAGCCGAAGAAAAGAACAAGAGCCTGCTCTGCATCGGGCTCGACCCCGACCCGGAGCTGATGCCGCCCAAGATGGGCGTTTTTAAATTCAACAAGGCGATTATTGACGCCACCGCCGACCTGGCATGCGCCTACAAACTTAACCTCGCCTTCTATGAAGCCCTCGACGACGAAGGCATTGACGCCCTGAAGCGCACCATCAAATACATACCGGCCGATATCCCCACCATCGCCGATGCCAAGCGGGGCGATATCGGCAACACCGCCAAGGCTTACGCTAAGGCGCTCTTTGACATCCTCGGCTTTGATGCCGCCACGGTGAACCCCTACCTCGGCTTCGACGCCGTGGAGCCTTTTATTGACTACCTAGATAAGGGGATATTCGTCCTCTGCCGGACTTCAAACCCCAGCTCGGCCGATTTCCAGAGCCTGCAGTTCGTCCTAAAGCGCCAGCGCCTCCCCCTCTTTGAGATAGTCGCCCTAAGAGCCGCCCAGTGGAATAAAAAGGGCAATAACATCGGGCTGGTGGTGGGCGCCACCTATCCCAAGGAGCTGGCGCTGATAAGGCAGAACCACCCCAACATGCTGCTCTTGATACCCGGCATCGGCGCTCAGGGTGGAGACCTGGCTTCGGCGGTCCGCGAGGGGGTCGGCGCCAAGGGGCACGGGGCCATTTTCGCTTCTTCACGACAGATCATATACGCCTCCGCCGGCGGCGATTTCGCCGAGGCGGCGCGGCGGGTCGCCTCATCGCTCAAGGACGAGATTAATTACCAGCGCTCTGTCCCAAGCTAAAAGCCCCTATGAGGCAAAAAGCATGGTCATGGAGATAAAGCCGGGCGATACCGTCCGCCTCAAGAAGAAGCACCCCTGCGGCAGCGACCAGTGGCAGGTGGTCAGGGTGGGCGCCGATATTGGCATTAAGTGCCTCAGGTGCCAGCGCCGGGTGCTCCTGGAGCGGCCGGTATTTGAGCGCCGGGTTAAAGAATTTATCTCGCGAGGTAGCGATACAACAATACCAGGCAAAGACTCTCTAAAGGACAAAGAGGAGGTAAAAAAGTGAGGATGCGTTTCTTAGGCAAAACGGGCGTCAAGGTCTCCGAGCTATGCTTGGGCACGATGACCTTTGGCGACCGGGGCTTCTTCAAGAACATTGGCGGCCTCGGCCAGAAGGAAGCCAATACCCTGGTGAACATGGCTCTGGAGGCGGGGATAAACTTCTTTGACACCGCCGATGTCTACTCCGAGGGGCTATCGGAGGAGATACTGGGCAAGGCGCTGGGCAACCGGCGGCAGAGCATTATCCTGGCCACCAAGGTCCGCGGCCGGATGGGCCCCGGTCCCAACGATATCGGGCTTTCCCGCCACCACATCACCGAGGGCTGCAACGCCAGCCTGAAGAGGCTGGGCACGGACTATATCGACCTCTATCAAGTCCACAACTTCGACCCCGACGCACCGCTGGAGGAAACGATGCGGGCCCTCGATGACCTGGTGCGCCAGGGGAAGGTGCGCTACATCGGCTGCTCCAACTTCAGCGGCTGGCAGTTGATGAAAGCCCTGGCCATCTCCGATAAGCGCGGCTGGGAAAGGTTCGTCACCCTGCAGGCCTACTATTCACTGATGGCGCGGGAGCTGGAAAACGAGATGGTGCCGCTTTGCCTGGACCAGGGGCTGGGCATTATGGTCTGGAGCCCCTTGAGCGGTGGTTTCTTGAGCGGCAAATACCGCCGCGGCCAGCCCCAGCCCAAGGGCACCCGGCTTAGCGGGCCGCAGCCGAGATTCCTGCAATTCAACGAGGAAAAGGCGTTTGATATCGTCGAGGAGCTGGACAAAATCGGCTTAAAACATAATGCCACCGTCGCCCAGGCGGCGCTTAACTACCTGCTGGCCAAAGAGGGGGTGTCTTCGGTCATCATCGGCGCGCGGACGCCGGAGCAGCTTGCCGATAACCTCAAAACCACCGATTGGGAGATGAGCGCCGAAGAAGTCAGCCGGCTTGACGAGATGAGTAAGCCCCTGCCCCTCTATCCCTACTGGATGCAGGCGATGGGGCCGCCCGAACCGGAACCGGAATAAGCCAACAGAGCCTTAATTGCGCTATAATAGAGGCGCATGTCTGGCCGCATTATGCACATCGACCTCGACGCCTTCTTCGTCTCGGTAGAGCAGGCGGAAAACCCCCGGCTCAAAGATAAACCGGTGGTGGTCGGCGGGAGGCCCGAGGGGCGGGGGGTAGTCGCCGCCGCCTCATATGAAGCCCGCGCTTACGGACTGCACGCCGGCATGCCCCTGGTCAAAGCCAGCCGTCTCTGCCCCCAGGCCATCTTTATACAGGGCAGCTTCCCCAAGTACCGCGACGCCTCGGCCAAGTTCATGAGCATCTTAGCCGACTTTTCCCCCTACCTGGAGCCGATGGGGCTGGACGAGGCCTACCTGGATGCCACCGGCTTTGAGTCCATCCACGGCTCTCATTACCAGATGGCGGCCAAGATAAAACAGAGAATCAAAGGCGAGCTGGGGATTACGGCTTCAATAGGCATCGCCGGCGGCAAGGTGGTGGCCAAGGTCGCCTCAGAGATGAGTAAGCCCGACGGTCTGCTGGAGGTAGCGCCGGGAGAAGAGCGCTCATTTCTGGCGCCCCTACCTATCGCCAGACTGCCGGGAATAGGCAAAAAAACAGAGCAAAAATTAAACGGCTTGGGCATTGACACCATAGGCAAACTATCCACCCTGCCCCTAAAAGCCCTAAAAAGCCATTTTGGTGCGTCTGGTGAGGTTCTGCACCGCTTCGCCAGAGGCATTGATGACCGGGAGGTCGAGCCGCCGGCCGCCGCCAAGTCCACCAGCCGGGAGACCACCTTCAGCCGGGATACCAAAGACCGCTCATTGCTAAAGGCGACCCTGCGCTACCTCGGGGAAAGGGTGGGCGCCGACCTGCGCCGGAGAGAAAAGCGGGCCAGGTGCGTAACCCTGAAGCTCCGCTACGCCGATTTTACCACCATCACCCGCCGCCAGACTTTGAGCCAGACCACCGATAGCGACCAGACCATCTTTGATACCGGAGTGGCTCTGCTCAACAAAGCGCTAACCGGAGAAAAGCAGCCGGTGCGCTTAATCGGCATCGGGGTATCGGAGCTGGTGGAGGCGGGGCGGCAGTTGGAGATGCTGGACACCTCAACCCAGAGGCAGGAGAGTTTGAATAAAGCCATCGACCGCATCCGCAGGAAGTACGGCTTTACCGCCATCCAGACGGGGCGGACTCTAAGATTAAAGGATATCTTCCCCGAGGGCGGGGATGGTTATACATTGCAGACACCGAGCTTGTCGAGGTAGAACCTACCCCTAATCCAGCAGCCTTTTTTGCCCCTCTATCTTCTGTATGTCAGTAATATCCTGGGAGACCTCCACCACGCCGATGTACTTGCCCGCCTTATCCTTGACCGGGAAATAGCGGATGTATACCCTGTGCCCTTTAAGGTCAATCCAGAACTCGGCGAACTTTCTATTGCCCGATTTCAAGTCGGCGACGACTTCGTTCACCTTGTCTATGCTCTGCTGTGGATGGCAATTCTGCACCTTTTTGCCGATTATGGCCGGCGTCCTGCGGAATATCCGGTCATCATGCCGGCTGTAGTACCTGACGGTATCGCTCCCGTCAACGAAGGTTATATCCACCGGCAGGGCGTCAAAGATAGCCTCCAGCGTCTCAGTAGAAAGCGTCTCCAGCATAGCTCACCCCCGATCCTTATTACTTAATATATACCACTTTAAGCCGACTTGAGTCCAGCTTCTGATAAAGATATACTGTGGTATAATAAAGCAAGTTTCTCAAGGCAGGTGGTTAGCATGTGGGACTGGTTTCTGTCCAACGGAATATGGATAATGATTGCCGTCGTTGCCGCCTTTATCCTGTTCTTCCTTCTCCGGCGCTTGGCTTTCCGAATTATAGACAAGCTAGTGCCCCTGCGGTGGCGGGAGAAGATGAAAGGCGTCCAGAAGGTGGTAAACTGGGTAATCATCGGCATCGGCGGGGTGATACTGGCCCTGGCCGTAGCCGCGATTATCGTCGACCGCTACGGTGGGGATGCCTCCCCGGCCTTGGAAGCGGTCCGCGACTGGATGGTGGAGCACGGCATTCTTATTTTTGTCATCCTCCTGCTGACCTTCCTGGCTTACCGGATAACCAAGGTATTAACCCCCAAAATTGTGCACAGGTACATCACGACCAGGGGCAAGGGACGCCACGCCCGGGCGGAGCATGCCAAGAGGGCGGAGACACTAAGCGCCGGCATCAGCCAGGTCACCGGCATAGTCCTAGGTATAATCGCCCTATTCATGATTCTCTCCGAGATAGGGCTGAATATTACCCCCCTACTGGCCAGCGCCGGAGTTGCCGGCGTTGCCCTAGCCTTTGCCGCCCAGAACTTCGTCAAGGACCTGATTGGCGGCTTCTTGATTATTTCCGAGAACCAGTTTGATGTCGGCGATGTCATCAAAATTGCCGATACCACCGGCCTGGTGGAAAGTATCAACCTGCGGCGGACCCACCTCCGGGACCTGGACGGTGTTCTCCACATTGTCCCCAACGGCGAAATAAGGGTAGCCAGCAACTATACCATGATGTGGTCGCGGGCACACCTCACTATCAGTGTCGCCTATAAGGAAGACCTGGACCGGGTAATGGCCATAATAAGAAGGGTCTGGGAAGAAATGGCCTCGGAGCCGGACTGGGAACCGCAAATGACCTCCTCAACGCCCCAGATACTGCGGGTAAACAAGTTTGGCGATTCCGGAATTGAAATCAAGGTAGTAGGTGAAACCCGGCCTATGAGCCGGTGGGATGTTATGGGAGAACTGAGGAGGAGAATCAAGAGGGTCTTTGATGAGGAAGGGATTGAAATCCCCTGGCCTCACGTCAAGCTTTACATGGGGGAAAGCCAAGCCAGCGGGGGTCAAACCTGTAAGGCTTGCTCCGGGAGCAACCCCCCGGGCAGTAAATTCTGCAGCCATTGTGGCGCCAAGCTCAAGCCCACCAGGGTCAAGAGAGTACCTAAGGGCACTGCCGCCAAATACGGCGGCAGACCCGGTGGTGAAGGAGAGGGCGGAGAATTTTAAAGTCCTTTTAGTGGGGTAGGGATTAACCTGATTTCTAGAGAAAGTATTCTTTCCCACCCGAGCCCGCCCAAAAGGGTTGTACCCTCTTACAACACCAAAAAATCTAGGGGGAGTTGAAGAGGGGGCTTTGCCCCCTCTCTACCCTGCCATGCAGGGTGGCGGGCGGGAATAGATAAAATCGGGGTGGGGAAGAAAACCCTCCTTGTCTTACTTACCATTGATGAGCTATAATCAACGCTATCTAACCGGGAGAAAAGCAAATGCCGTCTTACGCCTATCTTAACAAACAATTCGTTCCCCTGTCTGAAGCCAAGCTGGGGGTCATGACCAATTTCCTCCACTACGGCACCGCCGTCTTTGAGGGTATCAGGGGCAACTGGAACAGCCAGCAAGAGCAGATTTACCTCTTCCGCCTCCGGGAGCACTTTGAGCGACTGCACAACGGCTGCCGGGTGATTAAGATTGACCTGCCCTATACCATAGACGAGCTCTGCCGGCTAACCGTTGAGCTGGTGGAGAAGTGCCAATTCAAAGAAGATGTCTATATCCGCCCCCTGGCTTATAAGAGCTCACAGGCGCTGGGGGTGCGCCTGGACGACCTGGAGGCTGACTTCCTTATGCTGGTTATCCCCTGGGGGCCTTACCTGGATATGGAAAAAGCCAGGTGCGGCATCTCTTCCTGGCGGCGCCCTGACTATAACGTAATCCCGCCCAACGCCAAGATTTGCGGGCTCTACGTCAACAACGCCTTTGCCCGCTCGGAAGCCACCGAGAAGGGCTTTGACGAAGCCATCATGCTCACCCCGGACGGCCATGTCTCCGAAGGCAGCGGCGAGAACATCTTTCTGGTGCTGGACGGCAAGCTGGTCACCCCGGCCAGCGATAACCATATCCTGATGGGAATTACCCGCGATACGGTGATAAAGCTGGCTAAAGAGGAACTGGGTATCAAGACCGTAGAGAGAAAGATTACCCCGGAAGAGCTTTACGCCGCCAGCGAGTGCTTCCTCACCGGCACCGCTGCCCACCTAACCCCGGTAGCCGAGGTAGACGGCCGCAAGATAGGCGATGGCCAGGTCGGGGAAATAACCAGGAAGCTAAAGCAACTCTACTCTGAGGTAATACGGGGCAGCAACCCCAAGTACCTTGACTGGTGCACGCCTGTCTATAAGAGGTGAGCTACTTCTTGGGCGCGTTTTTGGGCACGCCCTCCCGCAGCGACTTGAGCAGGCAGATTACCTGGCAGCTTTCCTCCAGAGTGGCGGTACAGTTATGAGCTTCCTCAAGAAGCTGACCGGTGGCAAAGCTACCGTGACCGTGAACCATAACAATGCGGTGTTTCTTCAACGCCTGGGCAATTATGTCGGCCAGACCGCCGGGTTTAACCTCCATATTCCAGCCCAGGACGGGGACCTTGCCTATCAAAGACAGGCCTTCGGTATCAATGGGCACAATCTCGGTCTCAGTCAGCGACAGGGCGACGGCATGAGGGGGATGGGCATGAACCACGGCACTGGCCGTGGTCTCCCCATAAATAGCCCGGTGGACGGCTAGTTCCGTCGAGGCCAGCGGCGTATTGCGGTCATTCTTGTTTATCCCGGTCTCTATTATGTCACTCTCCCCCAGACAGCCCAGCCGGCTGGTGCGGCGGGTAATAATAAGCCGCTCTCCCAGCCTGATGCTCAGATTACCGCTATGGGAGGAGACCAGACCCTTGGTAAACAGGTCATGGCCGACCGTCTGAAACTGAGATAAAATCATGGCACCCTCGGAGCATAAACCCCTTTAGCCTCCCGAGTCAAGTTCTTCCGGGGCGGGCTTCTCCGCCTTCGGTCTGGCCTTAGCCGCCTTCGGCTTGGCCTTGGCCGGAGCCGAGGCCTGGGCTTCATTCAGCTTCTGCATCAACCTTGACTTGCGGCGGGCGGCATTGTTGGAGTGAATGACACCCTTTTCCGCCGCCCTATCTAAGGAACTGATGGCAACCGCCGCCGCCTGCCGAGCCGCCTCAAACTCGCCCAGGAAGATAAGCCTCTCCGCCTTGGCTATATTGCTCTTGCACAGACTGAGAATAGGCTTATTGCGGAGCCTCTTCCTCTCCGTTTCCCGTACCCGTTTTTGCGCCGATTTAGTAACTGGCAATATCTACCTCCTTCAGTTCGAGGGTTTTGTTTTTATAGTGGCTTCGTCTCCAACCCTGGAAACGCTAATCACCCCTCTAATGCCGTCGATTTTGCCCATGAGCCGACTCAGCTGGGCCAGGTCCTTGGTCTGCAAGGTGAAATACACCGCCACGGTATGGTCGTCATGGTGGACGGTGCTTACATCAGCAATGTTGACTCCCTCCTCAGCCACGATGGTGGAAATGTCACGGATGAGCCCCACCCTGTCCCAGGCGTCGACCTGAATGCTGACCGGGTACAGGGCATCGCTCTGCCCCCACTCCACGGCAATGAGTCGCTCCTTCTCATCCTCATGAATCACATTGTAGCAGTCATTGCGGTGAATAGTCACCCCCCGACTGCGGGTGACATAGCCGATAATCTTATCGCCAGGCACGGGGTGGCAACAGCGGGCCAGGTGGGTCACCAGATTGCCCGTGCCCAGCACCCGGATGGTCGTCTCCGGGGGCTTGGGCGGGGTGGTCTCCACCTTCTGCGGGGGTGGCTCCTGCTGGGCGGCCAGCCTCACCGCTATCTGATGGGTGGTAACGCCGCCGTAGCCGATTGCCGCCAGAAAATCATCCAGGCTGTCATACTTTAACAGCTTAGCCAGCGCCTCCCGCTCGGTGGACCTTATCCCCAGGTGCCTCATCTCCTTTTCCAGAAGCAGCCGTCCCCGCTCGATATTTTCTACCCGCTCCTGCCGGCCGAACCACTGGCGTAGCTTCTCCCGGGCGTGAGAGGTCTTGATATAGCCCAGGTGGGGGTTCAGCCAGTCCCGGCTGGGCGCTTTATCCCCCTTAGCCGAGACAATCTCGACCACATCGCCGTTATTAAGCTGAGAATTGAGGGGCACCAGTTTGCCGTTTACCTTAGCCCCGATGCAGCGGTGGCCCAGCTCGGTGTGGACCCGATAGGCAAAATCGAGGGGGGTGGAACCCTTGGGCAGGTCCTTTATCTCTCCTTGAGGGGTGTAGACAAAGACCTGGTCGATGAATATATCGGTCTTAACCGATTCCAGGAATTCCTCAGCCCCGGCTAGCTCCCGGTGCCACTCAATCAACTGGCGCAGCCAGGATATCCTCTCCTCAAAGTGAATATCATCCTTCTCGCCCTCTTTATAGCGCCAGTGAGCGGCGATGCCGTACTCGGCAATATGGTGCATTTCACGGGTGCGAATCTGGACCTCCAGCGGGACTGTGCCCAGACAGACGACGACGGTATGCAATGCCTGATAACCGTTGGGCTTGGGATTGGCAATAAAGTCGTCAAACTCACCGGGCAGAGGGCGCCACAAGCTGTGGATTATACCTAAGACATTATAACAATCAGCCACCGAGCCGACTAATATCCGCAGGGCTAAAAGGTCATGTATATCGTCAAAGTGCTTGTCCTGGGCGGCATACCTCTGCATCTTCTGGTATATGCTGTAGATATGCTTGGGCCGGCCCGATATCTCAGCCCTCAAGCCGGCGCGCTTGAACTCCCCTTCCAGCATCTTGATTATCCGGGTTATAAAGCGCTCCCGCTGGGCGCGGCGGGCGGCGACCAGCTTGGCAATCTGGCGGTATCTCTCCGGCGCCAGATAACGGAAGGACAGGTCCTCTAACTGCCACTTCAGCTCCCATATCCCCAGCCGATGGGCCAGGGGGGCATATATCTCCAGCGTTTCCTGGGCGATGCTGCGCTGCATCTCCGGCTTGAGCGCACTCAGCGTGCGCATATTGTGCAGGCGGTCAGCCAGCTTGATAAAGACAACCCGCAGGTCCTCAGCCATAGCCACCAGCATCTTCCTCAGGCTCTCCGCCTGCGATTCCCTGGTGGCGGCGCTGGGAGCATGCAGGGAGAGCTTGCCCAGCTTGGTGGTGCCGTCGACCAGTTTAGCCACCTCGGCGCCGAACTTAGCTTTAAGCTCGTCAGAGGATATGCCGCAGTTCTCGGTAACATCGTGAAGCAGGGCCGCCGCCAGAGCGCTGGCGTCGAACTGAAGCTCGGCCAGAATCATGGCAACCTGCAAGGGGTGCTCAATATAGGCATCGCCCGACTTGCGCACCTGCCCCTCATGTGCCTTGGCGGCAAAGCGATAGGCATCCTCCACCAGAGCTACCTTCTTCGGCGGCAGATACTCTTTTACCTTCTCTATAAGCTCGGCAAAGCTCATATTGCAAGTATAGCGCAACCGAATTGCTGGTTGCAAAATATCTTTAAACTACCTTTCAAGGGCGGCGGGCGGGAAAAGATTTAAAAGGGTTGGGGGTAAGGGGCTTTGCTCCCAACCCCTCCCCCTTTAAAGGAACTCTCCTTTTCCCACCCTGACCCACCCTCGAAGGTCTTTCTCCTACCTTACCTATGGGGGTGTGTA
>DUEC01000012.1 GCA_011176635.1 Dehalococcoidia bacterium
TGGGACGAAAAACGCACTCTAAACACCGCCCCCATTGACAGCGAGACGATAATAGCGCATAATAGAGCCTAAAAAGGCAAGATAGAATTGGTAAAAATCAGATTACGCCGCGTAGGAGCCAAAAAAAGTCCGAGCTACCGCCTGGTAGTAGCCGATGTCCAAGCCCCCCGTGATGGGGCCTTCATTGCTATTATCGGTCACTATAATCCCCTGACCGACCCCGAAACGATAGTCATTGACGAGGAAAAAGCCCGCCACTGGCTAAGCCACGGAGCCCAAACCACCGATACCGCCGCCAGGCTGCTGGCTAAAGCCGGCATTATCGAAGAGCCCGAAGCCAGGAAGGAGAAAATCAAAGCCGGCGCCCCCGCCAAAGCCAAAGCCAGCAAGAAGAAAGCCAAGGCCGCCGCCGCCGAGAAAGCCAAAGCCGAAGCTCCCGAGAAACCAAAGGCTGAGGTAGCCGAAGAACCTAAAGCTGAAGAGGCCAAGGCTGAGGTAGCCGAAGAGCCTAAAGCTGAAGAGGCCAAGGCTGAAGTAACCGAAGAACCTAAAGCTGAAGAACCAAAGGCTGAGGTAGCTGAAGAAGAATCCAAGACAATCAAGGAGGAACCTGAAGCCAGCATTACAGAAGAACCAGAAGCAACACAGAAAAAACCAAAAGCCAGCAAGAAGAAAGCCAAGGCCGGCAAAGAACAAACCGAAAAAACCGAGGAGAAATCATGAAAGACCTAGTCGAATACATCGCTAAAGCCATTGTCAATGCACCTGATGACGTGGTAGTAACCGAGGAGACCGGTGACGAGGGCACAACGCTCAAGTTACAGGTCGCTGATGATGATAAGGGAAGGGTTATTGGCAAGCAGGGTCGTGTCGCTCAAGCCATGCGCACCTTGATTAGAGTAATGGCCGCCAAGCAGGGCACCAGGGCCACTCTTGAGATTCTTTAAAGCCTATAGCTTAAAGGTTTCCAGTAATGAAACCAGCCGGGGGTGAGTTGAACCGTTAGGTGGACTGAATCCGGGGCTTTCTCCTTCTTCTCTCCGCCACCCTGAGGCGAATCAGTGAGCGGCGCAGTGCCGCCTCAGCCCGCGCCATATCCAAGCCGGGAGCCCGCTCCGACAACAGCTCCTCAGCGCGGCGCTTGGCTTCTTCCGCCCGAGCGATGTCAATCTCCTCAACCCTCTCGGCGGCATCAGCCAGAACTATAATCCTGTCAGGGCGCACCTCAAGAAAGCCGCCGCTAATAGCCAGATAGAACTCCTCACCACCCTTCTTCACCAAAAGCTCACCGGGCAGCAACATGGTCATCAGCGGGGCATGATGGGGCAAAAGTCCCAGTTGACCTTCCGCCCCGGGAGCAATCACCTCATCCACATCATCGGAGAAAACCACTCGCTCCGCGGTAACAATATCAAGCTTAGTGGTAGCCATAAACCTTTAAGCCTCCAGGCTCTTGGCCGCCTCCACCGCCTCCTCAATCGTGCCCACCATGTAAAATGCCTGCTCGGGCAGCCCGTCATGGGCGCCCTCCAGAATCTCCTTAAAGCCGCGCACCGTCTCCGCCACCGGCACATACTTGCCCTTCCTGCCGGTAAAGACCTCGGTGACGAACATCGGCTGAGAGAGGAACTTCTGTATGCGCCGGGCCCGGGCCACGATAAGCTTGTCCTCCTCGCTGAGTTCTTCGATGCCAAGTATAGCGATTATATCCTGGAGGTCTTTGTAGCGCTGCAATACCCTCTGCACACCGCGAGCCACGCCGTAGTGCTCTTCACCGACCACGGTGGGGTCGAGGATGCGGGAGGTTGAGGCCAGGGGGTCAACGGCCGGATACAGGCCCTGCTCAGCGATAGACCTCTCCAGGGCGATAACGGCGTCAAGGTGGCCGAAGGTGGTGGCGACTCCGGGGTCGGTATAGTCGTCAGCGGGGACATAGATTGCCTGGAAAGAGGTGATTGAGCCCTTCTTGGTCGAGGTAATCCTCTCCTCCAGCTCGCCAACCTCGGTAGCCAGAGTAGGCTGATAGCCCACCGCCGAGGGCATACGGCCCAGCAGGGCCGATACCTCCATGCCCGCCAGGGTATAGCGGTAGATGTTATCGATAAAGAGGAGGACGTCCTGTCCCTCCTGGTCGCGGAAGTACTCGGCCATAGTCAGCCCGGAAAGCCCCACCCGAAGGCGGACCCCGGGGGGCTCGTTCATCTGCCCGAAGACCATCACCGTCTTATCAATCACCCCGGACTCTCTCATCTCGTTCCAGAGGTCATTGCCCTCGCGGGACCTCTCGCCGATACCGGTGAAAACGGAAAATCCACCGTGCTCGGTGGCGATATTGCGGATAAGCTCCATAATGATGACCGTCTTGCCCACGCCGGCGCCGCCATAAGCGCCCACCTTGCCCCCTCTGGTAAAGGGGGTAATCAGGTCAATCACCTTAAGGCCGGTCTCCAGCATCTGGGTGGTCGTCTCCTGCTCTTCCAGCGAAGGCGGGGGGCGGTGCACCGGCCAGTGCTCTTTAGCCTTAACGGCACCGAGTTCGTCTAAGGGCTCTCCCATAACATTGAACAGCCGTCCCAGGGTAGCCTTTCCCACCGGCACCTTGAGGGCGGCTCCGGTATCCAGGGCTTCCACCCCGCGCTGCAGCCCGTCGGTGGGCGATAACGCCAGACAGCGCACCCAATTATTGCCCACGTGCTCCTGGGCCTCAAGCACAATCTTGCCCCCATCGGTGGCAATCTCTATGGCATTGTAGAGGGCAGGGAGCTCATCCGGAGGGAACTCTACATCGACTACCGTCCCTATTACCTGGGCTACTTTTCCCTTGGCCATAGTAACCCCCTATCTAGGTCTCTTCATCGGCAGAAAGCCCAAGACCTTCTTATACCGGTAGCAAGTTACCCCGTCTACTATCTTGGATTCCAGTCTTCCCCCATATACCATGGAGGTAAGAACCCTCTCCGCTTCTTCTTTTGACATCTTGACGCCCTTTGCCTCCAACACTTCCACCAGCTCTTCTACGGTGTAGGCGATGTGAAAATTGGGGCGAAGAAAATTCTTGAGCAAAACGAACGCCTCACCGCTGCGCTTTTCGTAATCATCTCTGGTAATAGGCATAGCTAAAACCTCCTTCACTTAAGCTAGAGCCGCAGCTCCGCCGGTAATGTCCAGGAGCTCGGTAGTTATTGACTCCTGGCGTGCTTTATTATACATCAGAGTCAGCTCTTCAATCAGCTCGTTGGCGCTATCGGTGGCATTGCGCATAGCCACCATCCTGGCCGACTGCTCGCTGGCGATAGATTCCAGAATAGCGTGATACACCTGCATCTCGACAAACCTGGGCAGAAGCTCGCCCAGCACCGCCGCCGGACCGGGCTCGTATATATAGTCCACGTTCTCGGCGGTGGGTATCTCCGCCGGCTCCACGGGAAGTATCTGCCGCATCACCGGCCTCTGCACCATGGTCGAAATAAACTGGGCATAGACCAGATAGACCAAGTCGATAACTCCATTGGTATAGTCATCAATAATGATACGAGATATGGGCAGCGTGTCCAGCAGGCTGGGTCGGTCGCCAAGACGGCTGAACTCGGCGCGAATATCGCGCCCGTACCGCCTCATAAACTCCAGCCCTTTGCGACCAACATTGATAAGGGTAACCGGTACACTCTGCTCCAGTATAAGGCTCACCGTCTTGCGGTTGATATTGGCGTTAAGCCCGCCGCACAGACCGCGGTCAGGGGTGATATGCACTACGGCGACTTTAGCTACCGGGCGGCTCTGTAACAAGGGATGCAACGCTTTAGCCTCTCCGGGCAAAGCCGCCAGGTCGGCTAACACCTGAGTAATTTTATCAGAATAGGGGCGTCCTGCCAAACCGCGCTCCTGCGCCCGCCTCATTTTCAGGGTGGCAATCATCTCCATGGCGCGGGTAATCTTGGACGTAGCCTGGACGCCACGAATTCTACGCCTAATTAAGCGAGTGTTAGCCAATCTCTATAGTCCCTTCCTGATTTCTTCCAGATTAGCCTTGTTCTGGGGCACCATCTGGAAAAACTTCTCCAGCTTATCACAGGCGTAATCCCCGCAATAGGCGCAGTTAACCACGCCCCTTTCTTGCCCGCACTTCCTTATCTCACAAATATTGCAATAGCCGACCACCTTTCCAGTTTCGGAGAGGCAGCCGTCGCAGTTTATGTCCTCGGGCTTAAAGTCGTGGTTATACTTTTTAGTCCACAGCTCGGCGATTTCTTTCCTCTTGGCATCGTCATTATTTTTGGTGGCGATAAGCGCCCCGCAATCGCTACAAACTTCCCCGCAATAGGCAACCATCTTTTCCATTCCCCACCTCCTTTAAATTTGCTTTCTTCCCCACCCAGTTTCCCCCTTTTGTAAAGGGGGACTAAGGGGGATTCCCTCCCTATAAGCTCATCCCCTTTTTGAACTCAAGAACGGCTGCTTTTAACTTCTCCTCAATCTCAGGGCTAATATCCTTATCCTGGGCAATCTTTTTGACTATCTCAGGGTGGTTCGCCTCCATAGAGCGGTGGAAGCTGGTCTCAAAGGCGGTGATTTTAGCCACCGGTACGTCATCCAGGTAACCGTTGATGGCGGCATAGAGAATTATGACCTGCTTCTCCAGCGACATGGGGACATACTGGGCCTGCTTTAAGATTTCAGTGATGCGCTGACCGCGCTCGAGCTGGGCCCGGGTCGCCTTGTCCAGCTCGGTGGTGCCGAATTGAGCAAAGACAGCCAGCTCCCGGTACTGGGCCAGCTCCAGCCTGAGCCTGCCCGCCACCTGCTTCATCGCCTGGGTCTGGGCGGCACTGCCCACGCGGGATACCGATAGTCCCACGTTCAGCGCCGGCCTGATGCCGGCATTGAAGAGGTCTGATTCCAGGTACATCTGGCCATCGGTAATGGAGATAACATTGGTCGGAATATAGGCGGACATATCACCGGCCTGCGTCTCGATGATAGGCAGAGCGGTGAGGGAGCCGCCGCCGTGTTCTTTATTGTATTTAGCCGCCCTCTCCAACAAGCGGCTGTGCAGATAGAAAACATCGCCGGGGTAAGCCTCCCGCCCCGGGGGACGGCGGAGCAACAGTGAAAGCTGCCGATAAGCCCACCCGTGCTTGGAAAGGTCATCATAGATAACCAGGGCATCCTTGCCCTGCTCCATGAACTCCTCGCCTATAGCGCAGCCGGCGTAAGGGGCAAGATACTGCATCGCCGCCGAATCGGAGGCGTTAGCCGCCACCACGATGGTATGCTCCATAGCCCCGTGGGCCTCCAGGGTGGCTACTACCCGCGCCACCTTGGATGTCTTCTGGCCGATGGCGACATAGATGCAAATTAGGTCGCCGCCCTTTTGATTGATGATGGTATCAAGGGTAATAGCCGTCTTCCCCGTCGAGCGGTCGCCGATGATAAGCTCTCTCTGCCCCCGCCCCAGAGGAATCATGCTGTCTATAGCCTTAATGCCGGTCTGCACCGGGGTATTCACCGGCTGGCGCTGGGTAACATTGGGCGCCACCCTCTCCATAGGCCGCGCCTTCTTGGTCTTTACCGCCCCCTTGCCGTCCAGGGGATGACCCAGAGAATCAACCACCCGCCCGATAAGGGCTTCGCCTACCGGCACCTCGGCAATGCGGCCGGTGCAGCGCACCTCGTCCCCTTCCTTAATCACGGTATAATCGCCCAGGATAATGGCGGCCACGCTGTCCTCTTCCAGGTTCAGGGCGATGCCCATGATATCGTTGGGGAACTGAAGCAGCTCGTTATACCTGGCTGCCGCCAGACCGTGAATACGGGCGATGCCATCGCCAATCTCAATGACGGTGCCGACATCGACCATGCCCACCGGGGCGCCGAACTGCTCAATCTGCTTCTTTAAGACAGAAACGATGTCTTGCCCTCTTATGGTCACTTAAGCCACCTCCTTAACCGGTTTGTTCACTCCGCCTCCCCACTGGCCAGTTCATTCCTCAATGCTATCAGTTTACTATGGGTGCTGCCATCCAGCAACTTGCCGCCAACTCTAGCCACAATCCCACCGATAAGGCTGGAGTCCACCCTGGTTTTGAGCACCACCTTCTTGCCCACCACCACCCCCAGGTGCTCTTCCAGCTTCTTCTTGTCCTTATCATCGAGGGGAACGGCGGTAATAACCTCAGCCTGTTCTATGCCGCGATAGCTGTCCAGAAGGCGCTGGTATTCGTCGGCAATGTCAGCGGCCATGCTTAAATTACCCCTGGTCACCAGCAGATAGACCAGGTTCAAAGCCAGCGGGTTTATCTTACCCAGCCGCTCCGATAAAAGCTTGGCCTTATCTTTAAATCCGACCTTAGGACTCTCCATCAGGGCCAGCAAAGCGCTGTCCTCGCCCAGACCGGCAATCTTTTTTAAGTCGGACTGCCACTTGTCCAGCTCTTTTCTCTCCAAGGCGATGTCGAACACCGCCCGGGAATAGCGCCGAGCAGAAATTCTTCTGGCCACTTACCTCTCCTTAGAAATAACCGGCTATCCCTTCTTCAGGGTAGAGGCTTCTTCCAGCACCTTATCGATAATCTGGCGGTGGGCTTTCTTGTCCAGGGTGCGGTCAATCACCTTTCCCGCCGCCGTTACCGTCAGGTCGGCAAACTCCTTGCGCAGTTCACCAATAGCCTCATCGCGCTCCCGCCGAATCTCAGCCTGTGCTCTGGCGATAAGGGTCTCGGCTTCCTGCTTGGACTGTTGCTGTGCCTCTTTTTTTACCTCTTCTCCGGTTCGCATCGCCCGGGCGACTACTTCCTCGCCCTCCTTGCCGGCAGCCTCAATCCGCTTAGCCGCTTCCCCTTCAGCCCGCTCCGCGTGCTGCTTGATAAGCTCGGTATTCTCCATGCTCTCCTTAATCTTCCGCGAGCGCTCATCAAGCATCCTCATAATAGGCCGGTAAGCCACCAGATAGAGCAGCCCGAAAAGGATGGCGACATTGATAACCTGCGCCAGCAAGGTCGGCATATTTATGCCCAGACTTTCCAGACCTCCCATTTTCTCCTCCTTACAAGACTACAGTCGTTTTCAGGCAAAAAGGACGGCTAAAAGCACCATGCCAGCAATAAAGGCTGCCCCCAGAACTGCGGCGGCAATAATAATACCTATAGACAGAGGTATTCCATTCTCTCCCATAATAACCTCCTTCAAACTTTACCCGGCTACACAATCATAGCCAGGATGATGGCTACAATCAGCACATAGATGCCGATTGCCTCAGCCAGACCGGCTACCAGGATCATGTTGGTGAAAATGGGTCCCCGCGCCTCAGGGTTACGGGCTATACCCTGCAAGGCAGAATAGCCAATAAGCCCAAGGGCTAGGGCTGGCCCCAACATCCCCAAGCCAACCGCCAAGCCTATCGCCAGCATCTTCATTACTTCAGCATCCATTCTTGACCTCCTTTAAAGTATAGTAATATTTAGGGCGCCTCTTCCCCGTGAGATTCTACCGCCAGGGTGAGGAAAATGAGGGTTAAACCGCCAAAGATAATGGCCTGTATGAAGCCGATAAGCAACTCAAGCCCGTAGAAGGGTATGGCAAACAGCCATGGTATAAGGAAGGCAGCCACCAGAAGCAGAATTTCACCAGCCGTCATATTGCCAAAAAGACGAAAGGTAAGGCTGACAATACGAATAAACTCGCTCAAACCCTCCAGAAGTCCGGTAAAAATGGTCATCGCCCCGGTGAACAGCCGCGATAAACCAGACTTAAGCTTGCCGGTAAATAGCTGGCGTGCCCCTCTGAAGAACTCCCCGAAATTAAGGAACTTGCCCAGGTAACGGACACCGAGCGTGCGCAGGCCAAAGAACTCAACAAAGATAAAAGAGACCAGCGCCAGCGCTAAGGGCATATTGATATCGGTGTTGGCCGCCCTTATCAGCTCCGTTTCGCCGTCGGCGGTATGGGCTATTATCGAGCCGAAGCCGGGCAACAGGGCCAGCCAGGCATTAAAGGCGACGAAGAGAAAGATGGTGGCCACCACCGGGAAGAAGCGGCGCCCGTTAGCCTCGCCGGCAACGCTACAGCAGAGGTCGTAGAGCCAGCCGATTAAGAACTCAAAGGCGGCCTGCAACCGGCCCGGGATTAGCTTCATGCGGCGGGTAACTACATAAGAGAATCCCACCAGGAAGATAATAGTAATCCAGGCGCCGATAATGCTGTTGGTGATGGGAAAGCCGAAGATGTGAAAAACGGTCGCCGCGGGAAGGTGAGGGTCGGGCCGGTCAACGCTGAGGGCGCTGAGCCAGGAGGGCAGCTCTATGCCGAGCATGCTTTGGCCCAGAGGACCGATAACGAAGCCCACTACCAGGAGAACAAGGAGGACAATAAAGACACCGATTACAATCGGAAAGGAACAGCCCAGGCAGCCCTTCTTTTCAGGCACTAGCCATTCTCCTTGTTCCTTCTGTTGCGCATGAGTGGTAATAGCATCCGATAAACGCCATAGAAAGCAACAACCAGACCTAAAATCAAGCCAGTTATCACCAGAATAGGGGCGGTGCCAAATTTACTGTCTAACCAGAGACCGCCGAGCACACCACCCACGATTGAGATACCAATGAACCACCCCACCCCGATGAACCTTAAAGCCGCTCCCCACCTTCTCATGCCTTGAGAGCATATCAAATCTGCTTCTCACGGTCAAGCTTTAGCTTTGGTCGCTAAAAAGCCCTAGGGCTTTCCAGTTCTAGGGCTTTTATTATCAAAACTACCTATTGCTTAATTTAAAAGAATTAAGGGCTTCCCCCGATTTAAGCCCTGGTCAAGACTTATGCTTGTCAAAGTCCTCCAGGTCGAGGGTGTTAATAAAATCATAGAAAGCGGACATCTTTTTTATCTCTTCTTCGCTGACCTTCTTGTCCCCGCCAGCTCCCCCCTCCAGGGGGATAGGTTTGCCCGTCTCTTTATCCAGCAAGATGCCGGCTTTATCCAGGACGACCTCATCGGCATAGATGGGCACGTCGGCCCTTACCGCCAGTGCCAAGGCGTCGCTGGGGCGAGAATCAACCTCCATCTGCCCCCCGTCCACGCTAAGAACAATCTTGGCGTAGAAGGTATCGTTCTTAAGCTCGCTGACAATGATAGAGCTGATAGTAGCCCCCAGGGTATCGATGACCGAGCGCAGCAGGTCGTGAGTCAGAGGGCGGGGCACGGTGACGTCCTGAAGCTTCACGGCGATGGCGTCCGCCTCGGCGGGGCCAATCCAGATAGGCAGATAACGGTCCGAGTCCTTCTCCTTCAGAATCACCACCCGTTGATAGTTCATCAGGCTGACCCTGATACTATCAATAGTCATCTCTATCATGTATATACCTCCTCTACTTCTCCCCAACACCTAAATTTTACTCCACATCACCCCTACTGTCAATAAGGGCAGGGCGTTTCAAGAAGGGCATCAAGCCCCTATAGGGGCTAACACCCCTCTCTAAATCTCCTTATTGGCTCCCTTTATCCCAACCGCTTTAGGGGGGTCTCACTTCCCACCCAACCCACCCAAA
>DUEC01000013.1 GCA_011176635.1 Dehalococcoidia bacterium
AAATGGACGAGACAGAAGGCATTCCTCGCCACAATTAACCATAACAAACTGTCCTGGCTTTGCTTCTGAAGCCACTTCCGGGCAGTTTAACCACATAAGCCAGGTACTCAAAAGTTTTCGGCGTCCATGAAACGAAAACTCCCTCCAAAGTTTCTCATTAGATATTACCGTGGCTGCAACTTGCTTCAAGTTGACTCCTTTTGCCGGTAGCTAGGCAGGGGTTGAGCGCTATAAATTTGGCTATCGTTGACCAGTGCTTCTACTGCGGCTAGAGCTGTATCAAGGGAGGTAAAACAGGGGATGTGTTTCTCGGCAGCGGCCCGGCGGATCTGAAAACCATCTCTTAGTGGGATACGACCACCGGTAATGGTGTTAACTACGCCATTTACTGTTCCGTCACTGAGGATATCAATAACATTGGGGTGCCCCTCGCTTAGCTTTTTGGTTATCATGGTCACCGGCAGCCCCATGTCTTTAATCATGGCCGCCGTGCCTTCGGTGGCGTAGAGCTTACAGCCTATCTGGGAGAACTTCTTGATTATGGGGGTGGCTTCAGGCTTGTCCCTGTCGGCGATGCTGAAGAGTATACCTCCCTGGGAGAGGAGCATCAGTCCGGCGGCTTGCAACGCTTTGGCCAGGGAGGCTTGATAGGTATAGTCAATCCCCATTACCTCCCCGGTGGACTTCATCTCCGGACCGAGGTAGGTGTCAACCCCGGCCAGCTTTGACATGGAGAAGACCGGGGCTTTAATGCCCACCAGCTTCTGCCTCGGCCAGAGCCCGGTCTTGTAGCCCTGCTCTTTGAGGGTTTTGCCCAGCATGACCTTGGTGGCTACATTTACCATAGGCACGCCGGTGACCTTGGAGATAAAGGGGATGGTGCGGCTGGCGCGGGGGTTTACCTCCAGCACGTAAACCGACGAGCCCTGATTATCTTGGGCGGGCATGATGACGAACTGGATGTTCATCAAGCCCTTGATTTTGAGTGCCAGCCCTATCCTGATGGCATAGTCAACCAGGGTATCCACCTCGGCTTCGGTCAGGTTTAACCCGGGGTAGAGGGCCATGGAGTCCCCGCTATGGACTCCGGCCCGCTCGATGTGCTCCATTATTCCCGGAATGAGGATATCTTCGCCATCGCCTACGGCGTCAACCTCCACCTCTTTGCCTTCCAGGTACTTGTCAATGAGGACAGGGTGCTTGGTGTCCAGCTCCATAGCTAATTTAAGGTAACGTTTGAGCTCGCTGGCGTTGTGGACTATTTCCATAGCCCTGCCGCCGAGGACATAGCTGGGGCGGACCAGGACGGGATATCCGATGAGCTTGGCCACGCTGAGGGCTTCGTCGATAGAGGTCACGCCGGCCCCCGGCGGCTGGGGGACGCCCAGCTCGTTGAGGAAGTTCTCAAAGCGGCGCCTGTCTTCCGCCAGGTCAATGGCTTCGGCGCTGGAGCCCAGAAGTTGCATCCCGCTACGAGAGAGGGGCTCGGCCAGGTTTATGGCGGTCTGGCCGCCGAACTGTACAATCGAAGCCGGAGACTGGCTGTGGTAACCTTCGTTTTCCAGAATATCACGCAGGCTCTCCTCGTCCAGGGCTTCAAAGTAGAGGCGGTCACTGGTGTCAAAGTCGGTGGATACCGTTTCCGGGTTTGAGTTTACCATAATAGCCTGGTAGCCGGACTCCTGTAGTGCCCAGGCGGAATGGACGCTGCAGTAGTCGAACTCAATCCCCTGACCGATGCGGATGGGCCCGCTGCCGATAACCACCGCCTTATTTGCGGTGAGAGGCTCGGCCTCGTTCTCCTGCTCATAGGTGCTATAGAAGTAGGGGGTAGAGGCGTCGAACTCGGCGGCGCAGGTATCGACTATCTTGTAGACGGGGCGGATATTCTTTTCCTGGCGCAGTTGCCTCACTTGCTCTGGTAAGCGGTCGGCCAGGGTGCCAATCTGCTCATCGGAGAAGCCCAGCCGCTTTGCCTGCCAGATGAGCTCCGGGGTCAAGGGTTCAGATAGCAGTTTCCTTTCCATGTCTATGATGTTCTGGAGCTTGGTGGTAAACCAGAGGTCAATCCTGGTATGGTCGGATAGCTCTTTAGCGCTTATCCTCCGCCGCAGCGCCGCCATCAGCGCCCAGAGCCTCAGGTCGTTGGGGTGCAGGGGATAGGATTTAATGTCTTTGCCCAGCTCCCAGCTCGGGTCTTCCCAGAGCAAAGACCTCTTGCCGAACTCCAGGGAGCGCACCGCTTTTTGCAGGGCGGCTTCAAAGCACCTATCAATTGCCATTACCTCGCCGGTGGCTTTCATCTGGGTGCCGATAATCCTGTCTCCGGAGGCAAACTTGTCAAAGGGCCAGCGGGGAATCTTGACCACCAGGTAGTCCAGCGCCGGCTCAAAAGAGGCCATGGTCTTGCCGGTCACCTGGTTGGGGATTTCATCCAGCCTCTTGCCCACGGCTATCTTGGCGGCGACGCGGGCGATGGGATAGCCGGTAGCTTTGCTGGCCAGGGCTGAACTGCGGCTGACGCGGGGGTTGACCTCGATTACATAGTAATTTTCGCTGTAGGGGTCGAGGGCGAACTGTATGTTGCAGCCGCCTTCAACGCCCAGGGCGCGGATAATCTTGAGGCTGGCCGTCCTCAAGAACTGGTATTCTTTATTGGTCAGGGTCTGGCTGGGGGCGACGACGATGCTATCTCCGGTGTGCACCCCCATGGGGTCGACATTTTCCATGTTGCAGACGGTGATGCAGTTATCGGCGGCATCTCTCATCACCTCATACTCTATCTCCTTCCAACCCACCACCGATTTCTCCAGCAGTACCTGGTGAATAGGGCTGGCCGCCAGCCCCACGCTCACCGCATTGTCCAGTTGCTTCCAGGTGTTGGCCATGCCTCCCCCGGTGCCGCCCAGGGTATAGGCGGGGCGAATAATCAAGGGCAGGCCTATTTCCCTGGCGACCTTCCTGGCCTGCGGCAGGGTATTGACGGTGGCGCTCTGGGGGGTCGGCTCGCCGATTTTAGCCATTAATTGCTTAAAGAGCTCGCGGTCTTCGGCGTTTCTTATCGTCTGTATGGGGGTGCCCAGAGACTTTACCTTGAATTTGTCCAGTATGCCAGCGTCAGCCAGGTCTACGGCCAGATTTAATCCGGTCTGCCCGCCCAGTGTAGGCAGGAGCCCATCGGGGCGCTCCCGCTCAATAATGCGCCCTACCATCTCCACGGTGAGCGGCTCAATATAGACGATATCGGCGATGCCCTCATCGGTCATGATGGTAGCCGGGTTGGAGTTGACCAGCACCGAGGTAACGCCTTCTTCCCGCATCGCCTTGCAGGCCTGGGTGCCGGCGTAGTCAAACTCCGCCGCCTGCCCGATGATGATGGGCCCCGAGCCGATGATTAGAACCTTTTTAGGCTTCAAGGATTACTCCTATTTCCCCACTTTTAAGAAACCCCAGTTTTTTAGTTCACGTACTATTGCAGTAAAAGCATCATCCATACTTTGACGCGCAAATCTCTCGTAAACTTTTGGATTGATATTACTAGGAAATTGTGCTTTTTCCTCAAGAAGGTAAATAATTTTCCCTGGATGTGTCCTTTGGGCAAGTCCGATCTCGTGTATTACATTCTGTCGAGGTTGAAAAACACCTTTATCCTTACCTTTTACTTTAATCTCATCATCACCAGTAGCAAAGATGATTACGAAATCGGCTTCTTTTAGATAATCGTTGACTTTATCATCGGCTGTCCTATCTGCACTCGCTCGGTCTTTGACAATTATTGGTTCTATACCGAGTTCCCTGATGAATTTTTCCAGTTTAAGTAAGGCTCCTCCTCCTTTTCCGTGAGAAATGAAGGCTTTTGGAGGTTCTGTAACAGTCATTTTGGGCTCTAATTTAGCTAGAGGCGTTGATTCTAGCTTGCCAATAGCCTCATTTGTAGCATCGATGCAAAAACCGAGTGAAGTCAGTACAACTGGTCGATAACCACTCGAACTCAAGCCTTCAGACCAAAATTCGCGGGTGCTCCCGAATTGAGTATAGAATTGTTTGCCTGTGAGTTGGATAATTGTTTCCTTTAGTCTGCCAACCTTATAAACAAGCTCCTCTCGTAGCTTACTCACAATGCCTGGCTTAAGGAGGCTAATATCATCTTTATTTTCGAGGTGCCTCTTAAGCTTCTTTAAACCCTTGAGAAATTCCTTCAACTCTTCCAGTAGATTGTATTTCTCTTGTGCATCCATTTTTCTACCTCACCCCCCTTTCTCCCCTCACCCCAAAAACTTCCTTATATTAGCCGCCCGCAATACCCTTTCCTCCAGCCAGGCCTTGTCACCTTCCAGGGACTTCAGCACGTTGTCGGTTATCTCTTTATGCTGTTTATTGACCTCAAAGTCTATTGGAAAGTCGCTTATCGTTCGGGCCAGCTCCTTGGTGAGGTAGGGCGTGTCCGGGTTCAAGTACTGCAGGGCGTCTCTCAGGTCGTCGGTGCAGTTAAGATAGACCTGCTTGATGAACTCAATGTCGTCTTTAGTCAATGCGTTCAAGCCCAGTATCTCGGGCGGCAGGCCGACGGAGTAAAGGGCGGCGGTGAAAGATATTACCCGCGGCAGGGTGATGCCCCGCATACTGCGCGGGTAGCCGAAAAGCCCGATGTGCAGCTTTCTCTTTCTGCGGTTGGGCACGTACTTGGCCAGCTCGTTAATCATCGGCGCCAGCACCTCCACCTGTTTCTGGTATTCTGCGGAGTAGCGCTTGATTATATCCAGGCACCGCTCCTCGTCCAGCTCCCGCGGCAGTCCCTTTTCCCGCTGTCTCAGCTTCTTTATGGCGGCGACGACCTCGTCTTGGGGGTTATCGTACTTAAAGGCCGACTGTATGGTGAAGGTATGGGCGCTGGGGTGCTCATTGGCGACCTTGTCCACTGTGTCCGGCCTGAGGTTGCCGCGGAAGGGCGCCGAGCCGACGCCCATGATGGGGTAAATGTCCACCCCCGTTTCCACCGACATCTGGTGAAGCCTTTTCAGGGCAATCTTATTCAAGAGAACGGCGCTGACCAGTCCGTAGTTCATGGACGGGTCGGAGCGGGCCAGGAAAACGCGCTGTTGGGTCAGCTTCTTGTCTTTAAGATAGGTGCGGGTGATTTGGTGGGCGTTGAGCATGGCCTCCATATCCTCGAAGAGGGGGATGACGTTGATTGTCTCCGGCTGGAACTCGCCGATCCACTCGCGGATGGAGATGTCGCCTTCTTTGAAGGGCTGGTTCTGCTTGCCGACGACGAAATCGGCGTAGTAGCGGTAGATGCGGTCGACGCACTTATGGGAAGTCGTCATGGGCAGGATGACCTCGAATATAGGCGCGATATCGTCCCCGTAGAAGAGCTTGGCGGCGTCGAAGGAGCGGGGTATGCTCTCCAGGGTTTCCAGCAGAATCTTGGACTCGGCGTGCTCCACGGTGGGGTTGGGCACGCGCAGGGTGATGAAAATGTCTTCGCCCAGCCGATTGTTTTTGAAAAAGCCCTCATAGCGGGTAAGCAGCTTCTTGACGACGTAGTCATCGACCTCCTTGCCCTCGCAGTCCCACATCTGCTCGTCGCAGGCGAGGTGGGAAAAGGTGTAATAGGCCTCCTGTATCTCGTCCTCGCCGCTGAGCTGGGGGTCTTCGGCAAAGAAGGGCGGGTTTACGTTGTCGGGGTGCTGGGTGCTCATGCACTTCGGTATCTTCATCTCTATCCCACCTCCCTATTCTTCCTTACCATCTTCATAAAGTCCTCAAAGTGGGAAATCCTGTCCCAGGGGCCGGGGGAGGCTTCGGAGTGGTACTGGATGGAGAAAACGGGCAGTTCTTTGTGGCGCATGCCCTCCGATGTGCCGTCGTTGAGGTTGACGTGGGTTACCTCCCAGCCTTCGGGGAGGGTATCGGGGTCGGTGACATAGCCGTGGTTCTGGGCGGTGATGTGGATTTTGCCGGTAGCCAGGTCCCGCACCGGGTGATTGCCGCCGCGGTGGCCAAACTTGAGTTTAGAGGTCTTGGCGCCGAGGGCCAGGGAGATTAGCTGGCCGCCCAGGCAGATTCCCATAATCGGCTTCTTGCCGATGAGCTCTTTTACCGTTTTCACCAGGTAACCAAGAACGGCGGGGTCGCCGGGACCGGGAGATAGTATGATGCCGTCGGGGTTTAAGTCCAGGATTGCCCTGGCGCTCATGGTGGCCGGGACGGCGGTTACCCGGCAGCCCATGCGGCGCATAATGCGCAGGATGCTGTATTTCAGCCCGCAGTCAATGACTGTTACCCGGGGCAGGGAGGTCAGCGCTTTCTCCAGCGATTGCACTTTCCACTCATAGGGGGCGCTGGTGGTCACCTGCTTGACGAAATCGACCTCGCCGTAGTCGGGCTGTTTGAGCAGTTGCTCCAGGGCCTGCTGAGGGGTCTTATCGGTGGTTATCATGCCCATCATTACCCCGCCGGAGCGCAGTTTGCGGGTAATGGCGCGGGTGTCAACGCCGCTTATCCCCGGTATTTCGTGCTCGGCCAGGTATTGATGAAGGGTTTTGGTGCTAAGATAGTGATTTGGCTGGTAGCATTCCTCCCTGACGACGAAGCCCCTGACCTGTATCTTGTTCGATTCAAAGTCTTGGTCGTTGATGCCGTAGTTGCCGATGAGGGGGTAGGTGGGAACCAGAATCTGCCCGGCATATGATGGGTCGGTGAGCATCTCCTGATAGCCCACCATGCTGGTGTTGAAGACCACCTCGCCGAAGGCATCGGCCTCAGCGCCGAAGGAGTAGCCTTGATATGCCGAGCCATCGGCTAAGACCAGGATTGCCGGTTTGTTATTTATCTGTTTCACCTCTTCTTTTTCGGTAGTCCTTCTTGCCACCCCTCACCTCGTTTTCAGTAGTCTTGCTTCCCACCCAGCCCGCCCTAAAGGGTTTTACCCCTTTAGAACTCTCTTGCCCCCACCCCCGTTTTAGGGAGTGTTAAAGAGGTCTGACTCTTACCCTTCCTTAAAGGGTAGCAGGTGGGAAAAGATTTAAAGTACTTCGGGACTTTTTATCTCTCCTTCACCTTAATTGAGTCGTCCTTATAGACCAGCTTTCCCTGGTATAAAGTTGCCATTACCCTGCCCTTGAGCTTCTCGCCGGACAGGGGGGTGTTCCTGCCCTTTGAGGCAAAATCTTTGGTATCCACCGTCCACTCCAGAGACGGGTCAAAGATGGTAACATCGGCCGGGGCGCCAACAGCCAGCGTCCCCAGTCTGCCCTGCTTGTCGCCGATAATCTTAGCCGGTTTGCCGGTAAGCTTGGCGATGAGGGTGCTCAGGGTCAATTGTTCGTTGTGTACCAGGCCCATCAGGCTGGCCAGAGCGGTCTCAAAGCCGCTGATGCCGAAGGGGGCGAAGGCAAACTCGCAGAGCTTATCGGCTTCGGTGTGGGGGGCATGGTCGGTGGCGATAATATCGATGGTGTTATCCTTGATCCCTTGAATCAGAGCCTGGACATCCCGCTCCGTCCTCAGCGGCGGGTAGACCTTGGCGTTGGTGTCATAGCCGATGAGCCTTTCCTCAGTCAGGGTGAGGTGGTGGGGGGTAGCCTCGGCGGTAACTTTGATACCTTTTTCCTTGGCACGGCGGATAAGCTCCACCGCCCCTTCGGTGGAGGTATGGGCGATGTGCAATCGCCCCCCGGTTAGCTGGGCCAGGGCCAGGTCGCGGGCAACAATGATGTCCTCGGCGGCGTTGGGCATCCCGCGAAGCCCCAACCTGGTCGATATTATGCCCTCGTTCATCTGCCCGCCCTCGGTGAGCGCAGTATCCTCGCAGTGGTCGATAATTACTAAGTCGAAGGCGCGGCTGTAGTCCAGTGCCTGGCGCATAATATATGAATTCAATGCCGGCTTGCCGTCATCACTGAAGGCGATTACCCCGGATGCGGCCAGGTCGCCCATCTCGGCCAGCTCCTCTCCCTTTCTGCCCTTGGAGATACAGCCTATGGGCAGTACCCGCACCACTCCTTCCGAAGCCGCCCTTGACTTTACGTACTCAACGGTGGTCTGGTTGTCCAGTGGGGGATTGGTGTTGGGCATACAGCAGACGGTGGTAAAGCCGCCTCTGGCGGCGGCCCTGGTTCCACTGGCGATGGTCTCCTTATCTTCATAGCCGGGCTGTCTGAGGTGGCAGTGCAGGTCGATAAATCCCGGGCAGACGATTAATCCCTGGGCGTTAAGAACGTCGCAGTCGGCCTGGGGTGGGCCGGCTTTCCCCTTGCCCAGCCAGGAGATTTTGCCTTCGGCGACCAGCAGACTGCCGACCTCGTCTATTTTCTGGCCGGGGTCAATTATTCGTCCGTCTTTAATGAGTAAAGGTTTAGTCATTGCTTCGGGCTCCCGGCAAGGATATAGAGCAAAGCCATGCGCACGGCTACCCCGTTGGTCACCTGCTCGTTGATGACCGATTGGGGGCCGTGAGCCACGGCCGAGGCAATCTCAACACCTTCGTTTACCGGGCCGGGGTGAAGGACGAGGGCATCGGGCTTGGCCCTGGCCAGCCTGGTTTGGTTGAGCTGGTATAGCTGGATGTACTCGCGGGTGCTGGGCAATAATCCACTTCGCTGCCTTTCCAGCTGCAGGCGCAGCGCCATCACCGCATCGGCGCCGTCGAGGGCGCGCTCAATATCGTGCTCGATGCTGACTTGGGGCAGCTGGCGGTGCTGTCCACCCAGACCGGTGGGGAGCAGGGTGGGGGGGCAGCACAGAGTGACCTCTGCCCCCATAGTGGTCAGCCCCCAGATGTTGGAGCGAGCCACCCGGCTGTGCATAATATCGCCGACGATGACTACCTTGAGCCCTTTCAAGTCCCCTTTGTGTTCCTGGATGGTGTAGATGTCGAGGAGGGCCTGGGTGGGGTGGGCGTGCCAGCCGTCCCCGGCATTGACCATGCTTGCCTCCATATACTTGGTGGCGATATAGGGCGCCCCCGACTGGGGATGGCGCATGACCACTATATCCGCCCCCAGCGCCTGCAGTGTGCTCAGGGTATCAACCAGAGACTCCCCCTTGGCCACGCTGCTGGCCGGTGCGCTCAAACTAGCGGCATCGGCGCCCAGGTTCTTGGCGGCAAGCTCAAAGGACAAGCGGGTGCGGGTGCTCGGTTCGTAGAAGAGGGTTATCAGGGTCTTGCCCCTCAGCGCCGGCACCCGTTTAATCGGGCGGGAGAGGACCTCCTTCATGGCTCTGGTGGTCTGAAAGACAAACTCTATCTCCTCACGGCTGAAATCGTCAATATCAAGGATGTGGTGGTGCCGCCATATTTCCGTCGGCTTGGGCGCTACCGTTTTTATCTGCTGGCCTGTCCTCATTGCCCCTCCCTGTCTGACGGCACGGGGATAATGGCTACCTCGTCCAGGCCGTCGCTTTCCTTTAGCTGGACCTGGATTTCCTCATGGCGGGAGCTGGGCATGTTCTTGCCTACGTAGTCGGCCCGTATCGGTAGCTCGCGGTGACCGCGGTCGATGAGCACGGCTAATTGGATTGACCTTGGCCTTCCCAGGTCAATGAGGGCATCCATGGCGGCCCTGATGCTGCGCCCGGTATATAAAACATCGTCGACCAGCACTATGGACTTGCCGTCGACGCTGGTGGGGATATCGGTGCTCTTGACGGTGGGTTTTAGCTCCAGAGAAGAAAGGTCGTCGCGGTAGAGGCTGATGTCCAGGGCGCCCACGGCTATTTTCAGCTTGGCAAAGTCCTCTATGTTGGCGGCAAGCCTTTTAGCCAGGGGAACGCCGCGGGTGTGCATGCCCACCAGCAGCAGGTTTTCAATAACCTTGTTGCGCTCTATAATCTCATGGGCGATTCGGGCCAGGGTGCGCTTGATGTCGTCCTGGGTCATTATGACTTTTCTTGACATAAAAACAACCTCTTACCTTTACTGGCAAGAGGTCTTGCACCCTGTTTTCCGTCTTTCCCTTGCCAGTCTCACCGGACCGGCTTAAAGGTCCTTTTTTATTCTACTTAATCAAGTATTATAGCACTTTTGTTTGGCAATTGCAAGGTTTTATATGTGGATTGTTTTTAAACCCGTGTTTTTCTTCCCACCTAGCCCGCTCTCATAAACTTCCCTTATATTGCATCTTGACTACACACCTGAATCCTCTTATGATAAGCTAAGATAAGTCTCCTCGTAGGAGGTGCATGCCATGGAAAGCAACTACGTGCAGCGTATTGAGCGCATTGAGTACTACTATACTCTGGTTCCCAATAAGGCCGGAGCAGGTGCTAAAGTTTTCAATGAGCTTAAGGCGCAAGGTGTCAATCTGCTTGCTTTCAATGGTTTCCCATTAGACGCACAGAGCAGTCAGCTAGACCTGGTGCCGTCCAGCGGAAGTGCCCTCGTTGCAGCGGCACAAAAAGCAGGGATAAAGCTGGTGGGGCCAAAGGTTGCTTTCCGGATCCTGGAGTGGGAGCACTTAGGTGCTGTCGCCGAAATACTTGGTAAGCTAGAACAAGCCGGGGTCAACGTCACAGCCATGCAAGCCATCGACACCGGCGACTGGCGTTTTGGAGCTATCTTCTGGGTTAAGCAAGGCGATATCGACAAAGCTGCCCAAGCAATGGGTATCTCTTAAGGCATTTTACCCCGCGTCTTCTTCCCATACCCACCCGCTCTGCCATGCTGAGGTTTTACCTCTCTAACTCTCCTTGTTTACCCCTTTATCCCCCCACTTGGTGGGGGGAGGAAAAAGAAAGTTTTAGAAGCATAGCTTCTGAGGGTGGGTTGGGTGGGAAACTGAACCAACGTTGAAAAACTAGCCAATCCCCCTTTATATCTTTACCACCAGCGCTCCAGCGGTTATAATAGGCTGGTATCCCAAGAGATTAAAGCGGAGGTGAAGCTTGACGGCTCTGTATATAACCTCTCCACAGGCGGGTGCCGGCAAGACCCTGCTTTGCGCCGGACTGGGCAGGCAGCTACGACGTGACGGCAAAAAGGTAGGCTTTTTCAAACCGATGGTGGCTGACATTAAAACCATGGCTAAAAAGTCTGCCGATAGCGATACTGCCTTTCTAAAGCGTATCCTGGCTTTAAAGGAGTCTTTAGAGAGCCTTTGTCCGGTTATCACTGGGCAGGGGAAGCTGGCGGCTAAGGTCAAGCAGGCCTATGCCAAAGTCTCCCCGGGCAAGGATGTGGTCCTGGTGGAGGGTGTATGGAGGCAGAGACCGGGAGCCAAGCCAATCGAAACTTCTTATGAGATAGTGGAGGCATTGAAGGCTAAGGTGATTATTGTGGAGGGCTACTCCCCGGAGTTCTCTAAAGCCAAGCTTCTGGGTAGGTACGGGGATTTTGGAGAACGCTTGCTTGGTATCGTGGTGAATAAGGTGCCCCAAAGCCGACTGGCGGTGGTGTCGGAGCAGTTATCGTCCCAGGGCGGTGAGGTAAATATCCTGGGGGTGCTGCCTGAGGACAGGCTTCTATTCGGCTTGACTGTTGCCGAGCTGGCGGAGCTTGTTCAGGGAGAGATAATCAACGACTCTCGTAAATCAGCCGAGTTGGTGGAGAACTTTATGCTGGGGGCGCTGACGGCTAACCCCGGCCCCGACTATTTCGGGCGTAAGGCTAACAAGGCGGTCTTGCTAAAGGCCGACAGGCCGGATATGCAGCTGGCGGCTCTGGAGACCTCCACCAGGTGCCTGGTGCTCAGCGGCGATGTGCCGCCAATCTATGCCGTGCGTCAGGGGGCGGTGGATAAGGGCATTCCAATCATTATAACTAAGGGTGATACTACTTTCGTGGTCAACAGCCTTGAGCAGGCCCTGGGCAGGGCTAAATTCAACCAGGAGAAGAAACTGCCCAGGCTGGCTGAAATCATGAAGCAGCAGTTTGACTTCCCTGCTCTATACAAAGGGCTGGGCTTAAGCTGAATAGATAAAGGTCAGTCATCTCTTCTCTATTTCCTAAAGAACTTCCGCCGGAAGTAGAGAGACACGTTTACCAGGCTGATGAGCACCGGCACCTCCACCAGCGGCCCGATGACGGCGGCAAAAGCGACTCCTGAGCCAATGCCGAACACCGCCACCGCCACCGCGATGGCAAGCTCAAAATTATTACTGGCAGCGGTAAAGGCGATAGTGGTTGTCTTAGAATAGTCAGCCCCTATTTTCTTGCCCATATAGAATGAAACCAGGAACATGAGCACGAAGTAGATAAGCAGAGGAATGGCGATGCGCACTACATCCAGCGGCAGCTGAACGATTACCTCGCCCTTGAGGGAGAACATTACCACGATGGTAAAGAGAAGGGCTGCCAGCGTTATTGGGCTTATCCTGGGGATAAATTTCTCCTCGTACCATTCACGCCCCTTTGCTTTGATAAGGGCAAAGCGGGTAATCATACCGCCGAAGAAGGGGATACCAAGGTAGATAAATACGCTCTGGGCAATCTGGCCGATGGTAACCTCCACCGCCGCTCCCTCCAGCCCGAACCAGCCGGGCAGTATGGTAATAAAGATATAGGCATAGACTGAGTAGAAGACTATCTGAAAGATGGAGTTGAGCGCCACCAGGCCAGCGGCATACTCGCTGTCCCCCTTAGCCAGTTCGTTCCAGACGATGACCATGGCGATACAGCGCGCCAGCCCAATCATTATCAGCCCCACCATATATTCAGGATAGGGCCAGAGGAAGCCCAGGAAAAGGATAGCCAGAAAGAACATGAGCACCGGGCCAATAAGCCAGTTCTGTACCAGCGATAGCCCCAGCACCCGCCAGTCGCGGAAAACCCGACCCATTTCCTCGTATCTTACCTTGGCCAGGGGCGGGTACATCATCAGGATAAGCCCGACGGCAATGGGAATGGAAGTAGTCCCCACCTGGAAGAAGCCAATGAAGTCGGCGACCTGGGGGATAAAATAGCCCAAGCCCACCCCCAGGCCCATGGCCAGGAAAATCCAGAGGGTGAGGAAACGGTCAAGTATGGAAAGCCTGCCGGCTATACCTCTTGGTTCATCGCTAGTCATGCCTATTTCCTTACCGCGTGCTTTAGCCTTTCCTTATCCTGCGCCATTACCTCATCGCTGATAGGGGAGCCCTTAAACAACCTGGCTAGGGAGGCAGCGTATTTATTAGCGGTATGCCAGTCTAGAGAATAGGCTATCCAGGTTCCGTCTCGTCGCGCACTTAAGAAACCAGCGTCTTGAAGGATGCCGAGGTTGCGCGAAGCCCGGGACTGGGATATATCCAGGGCTTGCATCACCTCACAGACGCAGCATTCCCTCTCCAGGAGCACGTTTAAGATTCTGAGCCTGGTCTCATCAGAGAGAGCTTTTGTTGCCTTAATTAGGTTCTGCATAACCTTCCTCTTAGTTATGGCTAAAAATGCACATATCCGCATATATTTTATAGCTTTTATAGTTGCCTGTCAACAGGTTGCCGCCTTTCAAACCAGCCTCGGCCAATGCTATAATGAAATAGATGGATATTCTGGCTGAGCTTAACCCGGCGCAGAGGGAAGCGGTAGAGGCAATCGAGGGACCGGTGCTGATTCTGGCCGGTCCCGGCAGCGGCAAGACCAGGGTCATCGCCCATCGGGTGGCTTACCTCATCAGGGTCTGCGGCGTCAGTCCCCACCGCATTATGGCGGTCACCTTCACCAACAAAGCCGCCAGGGAGATGGAGGAGAGGCTCCAGAGGCTTATCGGCCGGGCACTGGGCAACCTGACCATCGGCACCTTCCACGCCATCTGCGCCCGCATCCTGCGCCGTGACGGCCGGGCTACAGGCATCGACCCCAGGTTCGTCATCTATGACGAGGAAGACCAGCTCAGCCTGCTCAAACGCTCTATCCAGGAGGTGGGGCTTGACCCCAAACAGTATGCCCCCAGGGCGATAGGCTCGGCTATTTCCGCAGCCAAGAGCCGCACCTTAACCCCGCCGGAATATATCAAGCACACCACCAGCTATTTTGAGGAGGTGGTGGGGCGGGTATATGAGCGCTACCAGCAGCTCCTGGAGGAAAGCAATGCCCTGGACTTTGACGACCTGCTGATGAAAACGGTTCAGCTATTCCGCAGCAGTCCCGAGACTTTGGCCAAGTATCAGTCCCGCTATCTGCATATCATGGTCGACGAGTTTCAGGATACCAATCTGGTCCAGTACGAGCTGATAAAGCAGCTGGGCGGGGAGAGGCACAATGTCTGTGTCGTCGGTGACCCCGACCAGTCAATCTACTCCTGGCGCTTTGCCGACCTGCGCAACATCCTCAGCTTTGAGAAGGACTTCCCCGAAGCGAAACTGGTATTGCTGGAGCAGAACTATCGCTCCACCAAGCTCATTCTGGAGACAGCCTCCCACGTGATCTCGGTCAATCAACTGCGCAAGCCCAAGGCGCTCTGGACCGAGAATGAGCCCGGCGAGCTGACCAATATCGTTGAGACCTACACCGAGCAGGAAGAAGCCCAGTTTGTCGTCAGTGAGATAGAACGGCTGGTGGAGGGGGGCAAGGCCAGGCTGGGCGACTGCGCGGTGATGTACCGCACCAATGCCCAGTCCAGAGCCCTGGAGGAAGCCTTTATGCGCTACGGGATAGCCTATAAGCTGGTAGCCGGCACCCGTTTCTACGAGCGGAGAGAAGTAAAGGATATTATCGCCTATCTGCGGGTTATCCAGAACCCCAACGATAGCGTCAGCTTGCTTCGAATCATCAATGTTCCCGGGCGGGGCATCGGCCAGCAAAGCCAGAGCCAGCTTGCCAGCTGGGCCAAGTCCCAGGGCGTCTCTCAATATGAGGCGCTGAAGCTTATCGCCGAAACTAAGGACGATGAGGAAAGCCAGCCCCCGTTTAACTCCCGCCTGGTCAGGGTGCTCAGCGGCTTTGTCGAAATGATGGAGGAGTTTATCGCCCAAAGCAGGCAGTCGAACCTGGTCGCTTTATTCGACTTGGTCGTCAAAAAAATCGGCTGCGAGGAATACTTAATGAGCGGCGAGAACGGCGAAGAGCGCTGGGAGAACGTCCTTGAGCTCCGCACCGTAGCTAAGGACTATCGCCACCTGGAAGCCGAGGAGAGCCTGAGCGCCTTTCTGGAGGGGGTAACCCTGGTCTCCGATGTCGATGGGCTTGACGAGACGGTGGATGCGGCCACACTGGTCACCCTGCATCAGGCTAAGGGCCTTGAGTTTCCGGTGGTGTTTATTGTCGGCGTGGAAGAGGGCATCCTGCCCCACTACAAGTCGCTCGACGACCCGGGGCAGATGGAGGAAGAGAGAAGGCTGTGCTACGTGGGTATAACCAGAGCCAAGCAGAGAGTTTATCTGGTCCATGCCTTCCGCCGCAGCCTGATGGGCTCAAGCATGGTGAGCACCGCCTCGCGCTTCTTAGATGACATACCCAAAAACCTGGTAGCCAGCAGCGGCCTGTGGGAAAGGGAAGAGAGCCAGGTAGCGCCCTCCCTGTATCCCCGCGGCAAGGCTAGAAGGGCACCTGCCCCCAGCTCCGATGTGCCTGAACTCAAGGCCGGCGACCGCGTCCACCATGCCCAGTTTGGCGATGGGGTGGTGGTGAACTGCCGTCCGCTAAAGGACGATACCGAGGCGATGGTCGCCTTCAAGAGGGGGGTGGGGGTTAAAAGGCTCTTGCTCAGCTTCGCCAATCTGGAGAAGAGAAAGTAAGCCATGCCCATCAAAGCCTTAGACCCTAAGGTAGTCGCCCGTATTGCCGCCGGCGAGGTGGTGGAGAGACCGGCCTCGGTGGTCAAGGAGCTGGTGGAGAACGCGCTGGACGCTGGCTCATCCCAGATTTCGGTTGAGGTCAGGGGCGGTGGGGTGAGCCTGATCAAGGTCGCCGATAACGGCTCCGGGATTGCCTCGGCCGAGGTTGAGCTTGCCTTTGACCGCTACGCTACCAGCAAGCTGGAAAACCTGGATGACTTGGAGTCTATTCAGAGCCTCGGCTTTCGGGGAGAGGCACTGCCCAGCATCACCGCTGTGGCTCAGGTGGACATGGTTACCTGCGCCGCTGGCGAAAGGGCTGGCACTTACCTTGCCTTGAAGGATGGCGCTATCGCCAGTCGTTCCAGCCAGGGGCGGCCTCAGGGGACTACGGTTACGGTGGCTAATCTGTTCCGCAAGATACCGGCCAGGTTAAAGTTCCTCAAGTCGGTGGCTACCGAAAACGCTCATATCGCCAATGTGGTCAGCCAGTATGCCCTCGCCTTCCCCGAGGTCAGGTTTTCCCTGTCCATCGATGGCAGGGCGGCGCTGAGGACATCGGGCAGCGGACGGTTGATAGATAGCATAGTTGAGGTCTACGGTGCTGAGGTAGCCGATAGCATGATTGAGCTCAAAGGGGAGGCGGCAATGCCCCAGGTAACGGGCAGGATCGGCTCACCTAAGGTAAACCGCTCCGGCAGGGGTTACCTCAGCTTTTTTGTCAACCGCCGCTGGGTGAACAGCCGCCTGCTGGCGCGGGCGGTGGAAGAGGCTTATCATGGGCTTTTGATGGTGGGCCGGCACCCCATTACCGTTATCAACATCTCCCTACCGCTTAACGAGGTGGACGTTAATATTCATCCTACCAAGAGCGAGGTGAAGTTCGCCAACGAGCGCGCCATCTTTAGCGCTGTCCAGCGGGCGGTGCGCCAGGCCCTGACCGAGCAGATAGCGGTGCCCAGGGTCGAAGCCGCAGTGACCAGACCCGTTTTCCCTTCAGCAGTAAGGGAGACAGCGACAATCCCCTATAGCGGGGTTGCTCCCGGCCCGGCTTTTCCCCCACCCACCCCGTCAATGGCCCTGCCGGTACTACGGGTATTAGGCCAGCTAGATAACAGCTATATCATTGCCGAGGGCCCCGACGGGCTCTATCTTATCGACCAGCACGCCGCCCATGAGCGCATTCTCTTTGAGAGGATTAGCCAGCAGAGGTTGCGGCGGGAGGTAGAGGTCCAGGGGATGCTGGAGCCGATGACGCTGGAGGTCAGCCCCCGCCAGGAGGCGGTGTTGAGGTCGCGCTACCAAGACCTGAATGAATTCGGCTTTGCCATCGAGCCTTTCGGTGATAAGACCTTCCTGGTCAGAGCCGTGCCGGCCCTGCTCCACAAAGAGGACTGGGCGGGCATGTTGCGCGAACTTTTGGACTCATTATCCGAGGGGGACAAGGGCGACTGGGCGGAAGAGGTTACCATATCTATGGCCTGCCACAGCGCGGTGAGGGCCGGGCAGAGCTTGAGCGATGCCGAGATGCAGGAGCTGGTGCGGCAACTGGAGCAGTCGGACACCCCCCACACCTGCCCCCACGGACGACCGACCATGATTCACCTCAGCTCGGAGCAGCTTAAAAAACAGTTCGGCAGAACCTAAAGTAGGAGTCTATATCGCCTGCTGAAACTCGCTGAAGAGGTCGGAGCAGAGGCTGTCGGGCAGGGGAGGCAGAGCCCCGTTGGGCTGGCCGGTGAGCAGTGGCGAGATGGAGATATTGCCCTGCTCCAGTGCCCAGGTATCTGTTTCCTCATCTAGCGCCTTGTTTACCCTCTTGCGGACAAACCAGTAGTATTGGCGCCCGTTGGTATATCTTTCTTCAATGCTATCAGTGTGGCTGAAGCGGGCGGGATAGGTGAGCTTTACCCCCTTGATTTTTGGTGCCGGCAGGTTGGGCAGGTTTACGTTGAGGCATATATCACTGGGCATGATGCCCGAATCAAACCTTTTGACCAGTAAGGCGGCAAATCTGGCGGCATCATCAAAGTAGAGTTTGTCACCCAGGGCTGCCGAGATAGCCAGGGAGGGCAGCCTGTGCCGACTGCCCTGCAGTGCCGCCCCCACCGTCCCCGAAATTATCACGTCGTCGCCCAGGTTGGCTCCCCGGTTTATGCCCGAGACCAGCAGGTCTATCTTGCCCTTAGCTAGCTTGCCCAGAGCCAGGATAACGCAGTCAGCCGGCGTGCCCTTAACGGCATAGCTTTCCACGCCGCTTGCCACCGGCGTTGCTTTCCTGGCCCTTACCGGCTGGTGCAGGCTGACGGTGGTGCCCATGGCGCTCAGCTCCCTGTCGGGGGCTACCACCACCACCTCGGCGATGTTTTTTAGCTCTCTTACCAGGGCTATCAAGCCGTCGGCGAATATCCCGTCGTCGTTGGTTACCAGTATTTTCATCTAGTCTTGAAGTTTAGCATGATGGGGGCGTCGACGACAAATTCAGTTCGTTTTTCTTCCCATACCCACCCGCCCAAAAAGGCTTTGCCTCTTTTCATCTCTCTTCCCCACTCCGATGGGGGGTGGTCTAAAAGTTTTTGAAGCGCA
>DUEC01000014.1 GCA_011176635.1 Dehalococcoidia bacterium
CGGATGTATGCTACTAACCGCCCGGCAGCGATTTTCTATGCGATGGGCATTACCCAGCACTCTCACGGCACCGATAACGTCATCGCCACTGCCAACCTGGCAATGCTCACCGGAAACGTGGGCAAGCCGGGCACGGGGGTAAACCCATTGAGGGGGCAGAATAACGTCCAGGGAGCCTGTGACGTGGGTGCCCTGCCTAACGTCTACCCTGGCTACCAAGCAGTGGCTGACGGCGATATCAGGAGCAAGTTTGAAGCCGCCTGGGGAGGCTCGTTGCCGCAAGAGCCCGGGCTGACCATCACCGAGATGATTGATGCCGCCTACGACAGGAAGATAAAGGCTATCTACCTTATGGGGGAGAACCCTCTGCTCAGCGAGCCCGATATCAGCCACGCCAGGGAGGCTTTAGAAAAGCTTGATTTCCTGGTGGTCCAGGACATCTTCCTCTCCGAGACGGCCCAGCTGGCCGATGTCGTCCTGCCCGGGGCCAGCTTTGCCGAGAAGGAGGGCACCTTCACCAACACCGAGCGGCGGGTACAGAGGGTAAGAAAGGCGATAGAGCCGATAGGCGACTCCAGGCCCGACTGGTGGATTACCTGCCAGGTAGCTAAGAAAATGGGCAACGGCGGTTTTGATTTCGCCAGCCCGGCCAAGATTATGGACGAGATTGCCTCTCTCACCCCCAGCTACGGGGGAATCAGCTATAAGCGCTTAGAGAAAGGCGGTTTGCAGTGGCCTTGTCCAACCAAAGAGCACCCCGGGACGCCCATTCTTCATACCAAGCAGTTTACCCGGGGCAAGGGGCGCTTTATCCCCCTGGAGTACAAGCCGCCGATGGAGCTTCCCGATAGGAAATACCCGCTGGTCCTGACCACGGGACGCAGTCTCTACCACTTCCACACCGGCACCATGACCAGAAGGGTAGAAGGGCTCAATATACTTAAAGGGGAGGCGGTGGAGATGAACCCTGAGGATGCCTCGGCTCTGGGCATCGCTGATGGCGAGAAGGTAAAGGTCATCTCAAGGCGGGGAGAGGTAACCGCCACTGCCAAAATAACCGGGGTTTCACCGCCGGGGGTGGTATTCATGGCCTTCCACTTCGCCGAAAGCCCGGCTAATATGCTGACCAACCCCGCTATCGACCCGGTGGCAAAGATACCCGAGTACAAGGTCTGCGCCGCCAGGGTCGAGAAGATATAGCCGAAGCATGGCTCTGAGTCAGGCGTAAGGGGTAAAAAATGAAAACAATCACGGCACAAAAACCATTTGAGGAGCTGAGCGAAGCTCTCAGCGGAGCGGAGAGGATATATGTGGTGGGCTGCGGCACCTGCGCCACCATGCTGCACACCGGCGGCAAATCCGAGGTTCTGGATATGAAAGAGAAGCTTGAGGCGGCAGGTAAAAAGGTTACCGGATGGATGGTCATCCCTACCGCCTGCGACGAACTCAGCAAAGACGCCCTGGGAGAGAGCATTCAGGAAATTGAGCAAGCCGATTGTATCCTGGTCATGGCCTGCGCCTTCGGGGTCCAAACCGTTAGCCTTTATAGCGATAAGCCGGTCTATCCGGCACTAAACACCCTGTTCGTCGGCAAGGAAGAAACACCGGGGCACTTTATCGAGGTCTGCATGCAGTGCGGCAACTGCATTCTAGCCAGGACGGCGGGTATCTGCCCCCTGGTCAGATGCGCCAAGAGCCTGCTCAACGGGCCCTGCGGCGGCTCGGTAGACGGCAAGTGCGAGGTATCGCCCGATATACCCTGCGCCTGGCAAATAATCTATGACCGCCTGGCGGCTCTGGGGCAGTTAGACAAACTGGAGGAGATTGTGCCCATTCGGGACTGGAGCACCAGCCGCGAGGGAGGGCCCCGCACCATTATTATATCGGACTAAACCAGACTTTTAAAGGACGGCAATGAATACCAGCGACAAGAGCGAGCGCTTCTTAAGCCAGGGGGACGAGCCGGAGCACAACCCTGAGGAAGCCGCCATCAGGATGTGGCTCAGGGTCTTCGTCACCATAAGGTGGATTACCATTCTGGGCATTATTTCAGCCACCCTGGTGGCGTCAAGGATATTCGACATTCAGTTCCCCATAGCCGCCGCTTTCGGAACATGTGGTTTTGTCGCCCTGTGTAACCTGGCGCTGTTATTCCAGGCTCGAAGAATAGAAAAGATGCCGGCCAGCCAGGTAGTCCGCAAGGCTAGAACTGTTGGTACCATCCACCTCTTGCTTGACCTGCTGGCATTCATCGTACTGCTTCATTTCACCGGAGGAATAGAGAACCCCTTCGTCTTCTACTTTGTGCTCCACATCATCGGGGCTAGCATAATGCTCCACTATAGGGTAGTTTACATGTTAGCCATCTCGAAAATTGTTGCGGTTATGCTGCTGGTCGGCTTGGAATATAGTGAGGTGATACCTCACGTCAATCTAGCCGGATTTGCTCCCCCCACACTATACCAGCAAGAAAGCTATATTCTGGCTGTTCTTGTTGTTTTAGCCACCGCTCTCTTCGCCACTGCCTATATGGCCACCTCGGTCCAGGGCGAGCTAAGAAAGAGGCAGCGTGAGGTGGTGCGACTAACTCAGCGCCTGCTGAAGAAGAGGACCGGGGAGCTGAAGCAGGCTTCAAGGGAAGTAGCCAAGCTGGAAGAGGCCAGGGACCGCTTCCTCCGCTTTCTGGGGGTAACCGTTCACGACCTGAAAGCGCCACTCACCGCCATTCAGAGTTACTTCTGGGTCATGCTGGGCGGATTTGCCGGGGAAATCACCGAAAAGCAGAGGAATATGCTGGAGAGAAGCAGCCAGAGGATTAAAGAACTGCTGACCCTGGTCAGCGACCTTTTGGATATTCCCCGCATTGATACCGGACAGATTACCCAGGAGATGAAAGACGTCTCTTTGAGCCAGCTAGTCAAGGCTTCTATAGCCGACTTGAGTGAACAGGCGAAGCAGAAGAAGGTAAAGCTAAAGGCAGAAATCCCTCAAGGTCTGCCCAAGATTCACGGCGCCGGTCCCAGGCTCCAGCAGGCGATAACCAACCTGATAGGCAACGCCATCAACTATACGCCCGAGGGGGTGGTGACCATCAGGGTAAAGGAAGGGGATAAGGCGATAGAGGTTGAAGTTATTGATACCGGCATTGGTATCCCCCCTGACGACCTGCCCCATGTCTTTGACGACTTCTTCCGCGCCAGCAATGTGGAGGTGAAGGGGACCGGTCTGGGGCTATCCATAACCAAGAGGATTGTGGAAACTCACGGGGGCAGGATAAGGGCTGAGAGCCCCTGCCCGGAGACCAACAAGGGGAGCAGATTTAGTTTTACTCTGCCCAAGAAACGTTAAACTTAAAGGGAGGAGAGGACGATGAAAGCGGGAACCAACCTGGAGAAGGTCCTGGAAAGTGGGATGTTTGCCGTCACCGCCGAGGCCGGCCCGCCCAAGGGTACCAGCGCCGCCGTAATGCAGCGGAAGGGAGAGGCGCTTCGTCACTGCTGTGACGCCGCCAATGTGACCGATAATCAGACAGCTATCGTGCGCATGTCCAGCCTGGCTGGCTGCGTTCTGCTCAAGCAGCAGGGCGTCGACCCGGTGATGCAGATAGTCTGCCGCGACCGCAACCGGATAGCCATTCAAAGCGACGTCCTGGGGGCTATAGCCCTGGGCATTGGCAATATCCTCTGTCTTTCCGGTGACCACCAAAAGTTCGGCAACCACCCCACGGCCAAGAATGTCTTTGATATTGACTCCATTCAGTTGATTCAAGCCCTGAAAAACATGCGCGACGAGAAGAAGTTCCTCTGCGATGAAGAGGTCTCCGGGGAAGTGCCCATGTTCATCGGGGCCGCCGCCAATCCCTACGCCGACCCCTTTGAGTTCCGCTTAACCAGGCTGGCCAAGAAGGTCAAGGCGGGAGCCGACTTCATTCAGACCCAGGCGGTCTACGATATAGCCAAGTTCGCCAAGTGGATGAAGATGGTTACCGACCGCGGGCTGGACAAAGAGACACACATTCTGGCCGGGGTGATACCCATAAAGTCGGCGGGAATGGCGCGCTACATGAGAGACTATGTTTCCGGGGTAAGCGTCCCCGACGAGATAGTTTCCAGGATGGAACAGGCCAAGGAGACCAAGGAAGAGGGAGTCAGATTAGCTGTTGAGATTATCGAACAGCTCAAAGAGATACCCGGAATCCACGGCGTCCATATTATGGCCGTAGGCTGGGAAGACATCGTCCCTGAAATCGTAGAACAGGCTGGATTATTGCCCAGGCCTGTATTATAATGGCAAGGAGGAGATATGCCTAAGAAGATATTGGCCGTTGATGATGACCCTGACATCCGGGATGCCTTAACCATGATTCTCGAATCTCAAGGTTACAAGGTGATCACCGCCCAGGACGGGATAGAGGCTTTAGCCAACCTCAAGGCGGAGAAGCCGGACCTGATGATTCTCGACCTGTTGATGCCCAAGATGGACGGCTGGGCGGTCTGCAAAGAGCTCCAAGACCCGAGGTGGTCAAAGTACCGGGGTATACCCATCCTGATTCTAACCTCGGTGAGGGAGGAAGCCAGCCGCCGGCGCTACGAGCTGGAGACCGGCCTGGAGCTGGACGTGGATGACTACGTGGAGAAGCCCTTCAGCCCCGACGTCCTGCTGGAGAGGGTGAGTCGGCTCATTAAAAAGAAGGGCTGATATAAGAAATGGAAAAGCGAGCTAAAATCCTCCTCGTTGACGATGACGCCGATTTCGTGGAGGCGACCCGGCTCGTCCTGGAGAGCCAGCGCTATGAGGTAATCGTGGCCTCCGACGGCGATGAGGGACTGCGCAAGGCGAGGGAGGAAAACCCCGATTTAATTCTCCTGGATGTAATAATGCCGGTCAAAGACGGCTTTACCGCCGCCGAGCAGCTTAAAAAAGACCCACACCTCAGCCAAATTCCGACCCTGATGCTGACCGGTTTCGCCGCCAAGGGAACGAAAACCTCAATACCGGTCAGCCGGGGCTTTGCCCTCGAAGCCGAGGACTACATCGATAAGCCGGTCACCCCCGAAGAGCTACTGGCCAGGGTGGAAAAGCACCTGAAGAAGGCGGGCTCCTAAAGGGTCTTTTAAGAAACGCTCCTCGTTTTTTGAACCAGCTTTTTGTCTAACTATTTTGCCCCCGACGCTCGTCATCCCGAAAGACGCCTTAAGCAAGGCATCAATCCGGAGCTAGAAGCTCCGTTAAAAAATGCGGCCTGACTCCAACAAAACGTAAGTCAAAGGGGGGATAAAAATGGTGAAGACTGGTGACCAAGCACCCAGAGAGGGACTGGGTAAGAAACTGAGGAGGCAATTCATAGCCGGCATTCTTGTCGCCATACCCCTCGGCGCCACCATAATAATATTAGTTTGGATTTTTAATGCCATCGATAACCTTTTACAGCCGATAATCACCGACATCTGGGGGCGCACCATTCCGGGGGTAGGCTTCGGGGTGACCGTAGTACTGATTTACATTGCCGGCGTTATCGCCAGCAATATTCTGGGGAAAAGGCTCATTCGCTACAGCGACTCTCTTCTAGTCAGGATACCGATATTCAGACAGCTCTACACCGGCATCAAGCAAATAGTGGACAGCTTCTCGATCCCGGATAAGAGCGGTTTCTTAAGGGTAGTCCTGGTAGAGTTCCCCAGAAAAGGCATGAGGGCGATAGGCTTTGTCACCAACGAGCTGACCGATAAGTCGGGGCATAAACTCCTCAATATTCTGATACCTAACTCCCCTAACCCGATGAGCGGCTTCCTGCAGATAGTTAAAGAGGAGGAAGTAGTCCAGACTAAAGTATCGGTGGATGAAGCCCTCAAGATGATCGTCTCGGCGGGTAAAGTGACCCCCACCGGGGTGAGCGATAGACTGGCTACTGCCGATTAAGCTCCTTGCCTTTATGCCGGAAACTGGCTAGCTTTTCGGTTCGGGCCTGAGGGGAGGCCTGACACCAGCCGGCCACGACTTGGTCTCCAACGGCTTGCAGATAATCTCGGTGACGTGGAGCTCGTTGAGCTTGGTCGAAGGCGCGGCAATAGCCACCACGGCGGTGTCGGAACCGCGGCCGGTGCCGGTCACGGCGATTACCTTCTCCCCGATAGCCACACAGCCGCCGTCGGTCGCCATCAGGATAATCTCGACGCCGACCTTCATTCCCTGGCACAGGGTGCGAAGCAGGATAGCCATGACGCTGGGCGTCGTCGCACCGTAGAAGCCGTCGGTGTGGAACAGCATGGTGCCGAAGTGAACGCGGTGCCCCTGCTGCTCCAGCTCGGAGACCAGCGCCATCGGAAACCTCTGTCTTCCGATGAAGCCGTATTGATGTGGCACCACCACCATCTTAATCCCGGTGCCGTCAAAACGCTCTGCAGCCAGGCGAGCAGTTTCCCCCGTCGTTGAGGCGAGGACGATTTTAGTTATCCCCCGGGCCTTGGCCCTCTCAGCGGCCAAGCGCAGTGTCTCCTCGGTGTTTTCCAGGCCTGCCGTCTCAAAGTAGGTTATCTTCTCTTCCAAGTTTTCTCTCCTTCCTTTAAACAGATTCAATCAAGCCTTAAATAATATTCTAACATACGCACTTATCCCACCGTTACCCTGATGGCGGCCGGGTATTGGAGGGCGGTGGGTCCTTCATGCCCAAGCGGAAATACTCCCCGGTGTCCTTGCGCTTCCAGTTGACCGATATTCTCTGGCTGGTCGGATGAAGCATGGTAATGGCTCCCGGTCGGGGGCACTCTTCAACACAGCCGCCGCAATACCAGCATTCCTCGGCGTAAAGGACTATGGGCGGTTTCTTCTTCTCCGGGTTGGGCATCATGACATCGGTCGGGCATACCTCCACACAGAGGTTGCAGCCGTTGCAAATATCGGGATTGAACTCCACCACCTTGTTCGGTGTCGGCGGATTGGATACCATATAAACCTTATCATTCATTTTATTGTATCCCCTTTCTAAATCTTCCATTCAAAGACCGCAGTGAAGCTGGTAGTTCTCCTCGTAAGTAGGGGCGTAAGGCGGCTTGAGGTGGTGGTCGAAGGGCAGTTCCCCGACCTTAACCCTGTCGTCCTCAAGTTTGATGGGAAGCAGCTTTTGCCACTGGGGCGGGTCAAGCTCGGGATAATCAAGCCGGTAAAAGTCCAGATAGAGGCTGCTTGCCTTCCGCACCAGAGAGGCGTTCATGGTCATCTCGCCAACGGTAATCAGCGAGAAGCATTCCAGCAAGCGCCCCAGCTCATGGGGGTTGGAGGCAAAAGCTTTTGCCCCCTCCGTCTCTCTTAGTTCTTTGAGTAGTCTCAGGCCCAGATTCAGGGTTAACTCGTTCTTGTACTGGCCGCAGTAGTCTTGCATAACCCTGGCGATAGCGTAGTTTAACTCCTTCCAGCCGATGCCATCCTTACTCTGTTTCAGCGGCTCATAGGCGATAGCCTTTTCCGCTTCTATCTGCTGGCGGTCTACCACTGGCTCAGGCGCCATCCTGGCATAGGCGGCTGCCTTTCTGCCGGCATACCTGCCGGTGGTGTGCGATTCGCCATGACAGCCGCCGCCGAAGAGAGAAGAACCGCCGGCGGCATACAGGCCTTCCAGAGAAGTCTTTAAGTCCCAGTCAACCAACAAGCCGCCGCCAGCCAAGCCCCGTAGGTAGGGCGGTGACATCCCCGACCAGAAATTGGAGACGCGGTATGCCTCAGGAAGCATCACCGGCGCCTGGAGCATGTCTTTGTCCGGGTCAAAGCCGGCCTTGGTGAAGGTATCGTATATCGGTATGCGGGTCTTGCCCTCATTGCCGACCATCATGCCGAATATCGCCCTCCGTTCCGGTTCCGGCAGCCGCGTCAGGTCGGCATAGAGCGGCAGTTTAAACTCCCCTTCAAGGATGCGCTTGGGCAGGTCGGGAGTAAGCTCATTCAGGACGTACTCCTTGAGGTAATAGTAGAGGCCTATCCCTATGCCCAGCTGGAACTTCTGCCCCGCTGACGGTAGAAAACGCTCCTCTACCGTTTCCAGCTGCCGTCCCTTAAAATCAACCCAGGGCACCTCTTTGCCCTCAGCATCCACTATGGGCGTGCCGTGATAGGTGTTGCTGGCATTAGCCATGCTGTAGGGCGCGTAGCCAAAGCCGTACATCCAGCCGGGGCCGGTCTGCTCCATCAGCACGAACTCGGCGCCAGCCTTCCAGCCCACGGCCTGACCGACACCGGCGCTATTGAGGTCACCCATGGTGCCCGAGGCGGTTAGCTCCGGGGCAAACGACCATAGTCGGCCAACGCCGCCGGTGGCGATTATGGTGGCTTTCGACCTGAAAACATAGAACTCACCGCTCCGCGTATTGACGCCGGTAGCCCCGACCACTTTTGTTCCTTGCCTGCCGCCCTCGGTGAGCAGGCTGGTTATGACGATTCTATTATAGACAGCCACACCCAGCCGCTTCATCTGGTTATAGAGGCAGGTCTTGATGTTATACCCCCAGACGCGTATAACGTGCCTGTTCTTGTAGTCGTAGGCAAACATTAACTTGGTCTCTTCGTCCCTGAAGTCGGCTCCCTTGAACTCGTCTTCAACATCCCTGATCCGGACCCCCATTTTTTCACAATCAAGCAGGGTATCCCAGCCCTCCCGGGTGGAAATATAGCGGACAGGGATGCTGGTATAGCCGTGGGCGCTGTCAAATACCGCCCTGGTATACATTTCTGGGGTAACCTTAGAGCAGGGATTGGTGCAGGCGCCGTGCCAGTGGTCGACTCCAGCGCCGCCAGCTCCGCTCCTCTTGGCCATGCCCCTCTCGGCGACGACGGTCTTAGCCCCATTATTAGCCGCGCTTATGGCGACGTGACAGCCAGCGACACCACCACCGATAATAAGGACATCGGCGGTAACCTCGTTCACCTTGCCGTAGCCTATGGGGTAGGGCCACTCGGGAAGAGTCCCCTCTTTTTGAATATATTCGTGCCAGGTAGCCATGCGCCTATCCTCCTTTTGACAAATATTCTTTCACCCTCGCCCACCGACTCGTTTTCCACTGGATGTTAATTCTTCATTAGCCGAATGTCAACGGTCTCTATGAGTTGGGCCAAAAAGGGAGGGGAACAGTTTTCCCCAGAGTATTGACAGGTAGTAAAAAAAGTGCTATACGGTTGGACAGTTGACAAACAAAGAGGGAATAATGAAAGGGAAAGCCTCCGCCATTGTTGCCCTGCTAGCTCTTCTGGTGCTAATCGTCACCCTGGTGACCATAGCAAACACCGAGTCAGCCATGGCCCAACCTGTTCTGGATACCTGGCAGGTAATTCCCACGCCACCTGATGTAATGTGGAGCCCGGCGCCAGCCACCACCGGTTCATTGATAGATGTAGCTCTTGAGGATAGCACCACTCTATATTGTGCTATCGGTTCTAATGTATATACGAGCACCGATAATGGCGCGACTTGGTCATCTGCAGATGCCGGCGTTGACACCATCTTTATGATAGCTATGGCACCCGCCTACCCCAATATTCCTGTGGCGGGGCATGTCCTCGTCGGTGGTACTGAAGGCCTTGCCTCCTATTCTACTGATGGCGGGGCTAACTTCACGTCACTCCCGCCGCTGCCCGCTGGCGGTAATGTCCAGATGGCGGCTGACACAGACTATGCCACCAACAACACTATCTATGCCGGCAGCAGCAACGGCAATGTCTACCGGTGGGTTATCGAGACGAGTACTGATTGGGAGGAGATTAACACCACCATAGCCAATGTCAGCGGGCTGGTTGTTTGCTGCGGGAACCTGTATGCCGCCGACGCCACCCCCACTGGCGGCGTATACCGAACGTATAACCCCACAGCCGCCACGCCCGAATGGGAACACCTCACCAACGGCCTTTCCGGCGGAGAGACTTTTAACCGGGTACCAAGTGCCCTTAGATGCTCTGCTACCGGTGATGGTTATGTTACCCTGTTTGCCATCGATACCGCTAACAATGTTCTTTATGAATATATTGAGGCGCCAACGGGTGTGCTATGGCCCCGGATAATTCCACCAATTATCATTATTGCAGGTGGTGTAGGGTTTCTCGTGAAAAAATTACTCGACAACAGAGCTAAAAAAATCGTCAGGCAGAAAATCAAGACACGTCTCCGCAAGGGTGCCGGTACTCAGCAAATCAGAGCAGAGAAGCCCATCAAGATAGATTTTGAAATACGCTTGAGGCCGGTCTCAGACCCCGGCAAGCAAGACATTGAAACAGAAGGTCCTTTAATCACTGATGAAGAGGGGGAGAAACCATGAGCGACTCACAGATTACCCTAAACCAGTTCTTCTCTCCAGAAAAGAAATTATCGCCTGAACAATTGTCCTCTCTAGAATCGAATAAGAAAGTGTCCTCGCTGAAAGAGAAGATTTGGAAAGAGACCAAGGTCAAAGGGCCCCTGGTACTCGATTTAATCATCAAGAAGACCGCAGAAATATTAGACATCGGCATCCTGGATATCATGGTGAAGGCCTGGAATAAATACAAAATTCTCCTCAAATATCTGGATAAGGAAAAGTATCCTCCGGGTGAAACCTTCTTAGTTCCTCTGGCTGAACATACCATCAAATCAGAACACCGTCCTTCCATAGAGATACTGATAAACGACCAACCTGCCGGCAAGATTGAGTTCAGCATCTCTATTTCTATCATGCTCGAAGGTGTAATCTTGAAAATCCAGGACGGAAAGATTAAGGGGATAACCACGGGGACCTGTAAAGGGAAGGGGGCATTCGCGTGTGAAAATGTTGTACTCCTGGAGAAGAAAACGGCCTCAATTCCTTTGCCGGGCTCAATCGACCTCGGCGAAGGCATACCTATACCTTCTCCGACCAAGCAACGCGGCTAATCCCAGTCCTTACACTCAATAAGGATATCAAAACAAAAAAGTTAACCGACACAAAATAGAGATTGAAAAAAGAAACCAGGGGGGTACGACTTAAGAAATCTATCCCTTTATGCTCTTTTAGAAACGTGCTAATGACCTTGGACTAAAACAAATCCTCTGCTTACCAAGTCCTTTAAGAAATTTACACACCCTGCTTCGGTACCGTCGAGTGATATGTGATAGCTTTTTGCTAACTTGGACGCAATTTGATGAACGTTAGCCTTGCCATTGCAAAGTTCAAGGATATCCTTTGCCGACGATGTTATTGAAATCATCTTACCATCATTAAAGTTATAAACTACATACGTTTCCTCTGGAAGAACCTCGGTATCAACTCCTCGATTTATATTCTCTTGAATTTCCAATAAGTCGAAGTGGACTGTATTATAAGTCACCCCGTCTTTTAACCTTGGTACTGTATCGAACCATATTCCTTCCTGAGTCGAAGTCATGGATTTGTCCCCATCGGGGCTCTTCTCACTGATGAGTGACAGATTATTGATTCCATACCGGGAGAGATATAGGAGTAGATGCTCACGGTACAAACTTCCCCAGACTTTGAAGTTGCCATACTCATCAGCTATCCGTTCTAAGAAAGCTTTGTATATTTCGCTCGCTTTTTCGTTGTTCAGCCCCGTGTTTACATCATAGTTATACCAAAGTTGAAAATCCTTATTTTCATCTATCTGAATGCGACTGATTCCATATTGCTCTGGATGCTTTCTCGCTGGCGAATATTTCCCCAGAGTGAAAACACTGACGCCAACAGAATGGATAATGTCCTTGTTGGAAAGTGCGAAATCTATGGTCTCTTGAGCTTCCTCTTCTATCTCTGTTGGGAAGCCAAAAAACAAGAAAGCGTGGTTCCATATTCCAGCTTTAGAGCTGTTCTTACACACTTCTGTGATGGTCTGTTTATCTATCCCCTTTTTCATCAAAGCCAAAACTCTATCGCATCCAGATTCTAAGCCGAATAAAAGCATTTTGAACCCGGCTTCGGCAATTTTACAGCAAAGAGCTGGTGTAAACTGGCGTTCGAACCTCGCATCGGCAAGACATTGGATATCTAACTTCCTTTCGATGATTTTTTCTGAGAGACTTTTGAAAACATTCGGTGCTATTGCCTCGTCAGAAAATGCAAAGTGACTAGTTCTGTACTTTTTAGACAGCTCCTGTAAATCATCGACTACTCTTTCACTGTGTCTAGGAACATATCTTTTGCCATAAATATAGCTGTGATCACAAAATGCGCACTTTCCCCAATAACAGCCTCTACAGGACATGATTGGCAGAATTGGCTCGGGCGAGAAGTATAGATTCAAAGGGAAATCATCAAAACATGGGGTAGGCAGGGAATTTATGTCCTCTGGAGAACCAGGCTCGTTGACACATACTTCTGTTCCGTCATAATAGATCAGGTTGGGGACGGTACTTAGACTTTTTCCATCAGCGAGACATTTTGCAAGTTCTGATAATGGACGCTCTCCTTCATATACAATGACACTATCAAGAAATGTTGAAAATAATTTCTTCACTTGTGGCAAAATGTCAGTCAAACGGGTAAAAATGCTTCCACCGACCACAACATGGGCTTTACAGTTTGAGCGCTTAAGCAAGCGTGCCAAGGTTAGTCCAGGAATAATTTGCGAAATACCAACGATAGAGAGTCCTATAATATCTGGATTTTCCCGAAAAATATACGGTAGCAAATTATTCTCATAAATTTCAATGAATGGATTTTTTGCCCTATCCAGTGTAGCTTTTATGACATCACTCGATGATTTGTAAGAGTAATTCATTTCAAACGAAGTAAAACCTAGTTTTGTGGGGTAATATGCCACTGAGACTAGGGCGAGGGCTTGATTTACGATGCTTTGACTTCCAGAAAGTTTGGGGAAATTGTAGAAATTTTGCTTACTTCGAAATACCTTCTTTGCTCCATCAATCTCTTTAATTACTTGCGGAGCAAATGCCATGACACAAAACAGAGTCTCATAATATTTTTGTTCAGCAGCGGATAACTTTACTTTCGAATCTAGCTTATCGAAATTATGGGATACTCGCTTGTACATTCTCCTTAAGTATTGCTTCGTCAAAATGATGTCGTAAGCCTCAACATTGAAATCCTTTTGAATTACATTATGACCCTCAGATTGCAAATAACTTGTCAACGAAGGCAAACTTAGGTACGGCTGAGTTGGCAGCCACTGTGGTGGGAAAATAAGCAGAATTTTCAAAGGCACCGCCTCCTTACCTTGCTGCTAAAAAAGAACAATTATCAACTTAAACGGGAGAAAGGGCGCTCCGAACCTCTATCTTCGGAGCGCCCACGAAGTTGGTCAAGAACTTATCATACTAGTATTGGTTGTGGTTCTTACTTCACCCTTCTTTCTTTTCGGGTTGAAGAATGTTGTTCTGCCCGCCGTTGATGTTATTTGCGGCAGCTAGCATTGCTTCCATCCCAGGGATTGCTCCAATAGCCTCTTTCAGCACCGCCGGTGCAAATACCTTTAAAGCTTCTACCGCCTTTCTAACTTCCGCACTGCCAACTCCTCTTTTTCTCATCACCATAATTATCACCTCCTTTCTGTTTTTAGTTTGTCAGGTGTCCAAATATATAGCACTTTTATTGCTATCTGTCAACACTCTGGGGAAAACGTTTGCCAGGCTAGGCAATAAACGGGTAAGGCGAGACCGCTTCAGAAGGCTTTCAACAAAACATTGTTTTGTGGCCTGGAATCACATCGGTTGCTCTTAAGCCGTGTGGCAATGTCTTGGCTAGAATAGGCTTATCTAAAGCCGTGTTGGAGAGCGATAACGACTACTGGATGCGGGCGGACGCTCCCGGCTTAATGGTGGGCGGTACTGGACGATAGACAGAACTTTTGAGTCGGCTTTTAGTCTTACTATAAGCACCGTCTTTCTACCTTGATATCAGGCTGGAAACTAGTATAATGCTAGTATGCTTAAGAATAGTGAGAAAGGGACCTAAGAAATGACGGCAGGGTATATGGGAAAGCTATTATTCGTTGATCTTTCCACAGGGGAGATGAAAGAGGAAACACCTGACCAGAGCCTCTATCGAGATTTCATCGGTGGCTATGGCCTTGGGGCCAGGGTTCTTTACCGCCATCAGAAGGGTGGGGTAGACCCGCTGGGAGTGGAGAATACGCTTGGCCTGGTTACCGGCCCGCTCACCGGTACTCCGGCACCCTTTGGTTGCCGATACGCCGCTGTAGCCAAATCGCCACTCACTGGCGGGTGGGGAGATGCCAATTGCGGGGGGGATTTCGGCCCCAACCTCAGGTTTGCCGGCTATGATGGCGTGTTTTTTAGCGGTATTTCGGAAAAGCCGGTTTACCTCTTTATTGATAATGGCAAGGCCCGGTTAAGAGAGGCGGCCCACCTCTGGGGAAAGGTTACCTTTGAAACTGATGACAGGCTGCAGGATGAACACGGCAAAGCGGCCAAAGTTGTCAGCATCGGGCCGGCTGGGGAAAAACTGTCTCTTGTCTCCTGTCTTATGAACAACAGAGTAGATGCTGCCGGGCGCTCTGGTTTAGGGGCGGTAATGGGCTCCAAAAAGCTCAAGGCGGTGGTGGTGAAGGGAGAGGGGAAGGTCCCCGTAGCCGATATCAAGGCGGCCGATGATTTAAGAAAAGAGCATATAGCCGAGATGAAGGCTCGCCCCTTCCTTGAGGATTTCCACAGGTACGGCACCAGCAGCCACACCGCCGAGTCAGCCCACAGCGGCGATACACCGGTTAAGAACTGGGGCGGCGTTGGCGTCATTGACCTGCCCGATGTCTCGGCTCTTGAAAAGGAAGTGACCGACGCCATGGTGGAGAGCAGAACCGGCTGCTGGCGTTGTCCGGCGGCTTGCAAGGGCAGACTAAAGGAGGGAGCCGGCGAGTATAAGTACCCGGCCGGTATTCACCGACCAGAATATGAGACCCAGGCCGCCTTCGGAACCATATGCCTCAACAATAACAGCGAGGCAATAGCCATGGCCGGCTACATCTGCGACGGCTACGGGCTGGATACTATCTCCACCGGTACTATCATCGCCTTTGCCATGGAATGCTATGAGCATGGTCTTATTACCAAGGCGGATACCGACGGACTAGAGCTAACCTGGGGCAATCACCAGGCTATGATCGCCATGCTCGAGAAGATTGCCCGGCGGGAGGGCTTCGGTGACGTCCTCGCCGACGGGGTAAAGGTAGCCGCCGAGAAAATCGGCAAGGGAGCCGAGGAATACGCGGTTCATATCGGGGGGCAGGAACTGGGGATGCACGACCCCAGATTTGACTTCCCGCCCTTTGCTGGTATACCGGCAGCCGCCAGGTACCAGATGGATGCTACCCCCGGCCGACACACCGCTGGTTTTGGGCCCAGCCAATTTCAGGGTTACGTTGTCAATGCCAGTGGGCTTTGCCTGCACAGCAATCTGGCGGTGGCTGACCCCAACAAGTACCTGGTGGCATTCATGAGCGCCGTGACCGGCTGGGACCGCTCCCTCAATGAACTGCTCGAGTGCGGTGAGAGGATTGGCAATATGAGGCACGTCTTTAACCTCCGCGAAGGTATCAATCCTCTGGAGCTCAAGGTACACGGCAGAATAATCGGGCGGCCTCCTCAGAAAGAAGGGCCACTGGCCGGGGTATCAGCAGATATCAAGGCCCAGGACTACTGGAACCTCGGCGCCCTTGATTGGGACCGGCAAACAACCAAACCTAGCCAGAGAAAGCTGCTGGAATTGGGTTTAGATGATATAGCCCGTGAGCTCTGGCCGCCTAAATAACATTAACCAGCATAAATGGGAGCATCAGGCTATGTTTAGATGCGTCGTGGAGATGTTCGGCCTACCGGCTGAGATAACCGAGCTGCGGGAGGTGGAGGTCGAGTTAGAAAACGGGGCGACCTTAAGAGATGTTGTTGCCGCCATAAGAAGAAAAATCCCGGCGCTGGAGGGAACGGCTATCCGTATCGGGGAAGACCAGCTGGTGGAGAATTACAAATTCAATGTCAACGGGCACTTTTACTATGACGACATGGGTCTTAAAATCAAGAGCGGCGACCGCATCGCCCTGCTTGTCCCCATTACCGGCGGCTGAACTGTCTTACCTCCACTGGCTATCTGGAGGCGTCTCTTCCCCAGCCGGTGGCGCTGTCTAAAGAACTTTGGAAAAGCCAGATCTTACCTGAAACGGCTCGGCTATACATAGGTACTGGTCTTTAGCCGCTTCCCAGGCCGGCCACTCTACCAGGCCCTCCACATTGGGGTCTCCCGTTTTAGCAAACTGTGCCCACATCGCCATCATCGCTTCGGAGACCTTTCTATCTATATGGGTAAGGCCTGGGTCTGGTGATTTAGCCCCGGACGGGCCGGCGAGAAAATATACTATAAGCCAGTTACCAGAGGTGTTATCCCAGTCGCCGAAAACGTAGCCAAGTTCCATGGCATGGGTAGAGACACAACCTGCCTGCTTCCATTTGCTCGGAACATGGTCGAAGATGCAGGCATATCCTCTGGCACCAGCCTTGCTCACCGCGGAGAGCATATCAACATAATCCGAAATTAAAGAGGGGAACACCAATACCCCGGGGCCGGCCAACTCCCCGAGGTTGGCACACACGATGAGGGGGGCGGTATTCTGTTTGCCTGTCTTGAAGATGATGGTTGGCGTATCAGGCAGGAACCAGCCGTCCACCGCTGCTTCCCAAAGACCGCCTGGCCCGAACATAGCCAACTCCCTCATCATGGTGTTATCAGCTTCTATAATTTCCTCCCAGGGTAGGGAGCGAGCCGCCGCCAGCGGGTCTTTCTCCTTATCGACGCCGAGTTTGGCGAAGAATTTCTCCCCCATAGCTTCCAGCTCTTTTAGGGGTTTACCGGGCATGAACAACCCCACCGATGTCCCGCTCTCGCAGACGGCGCGGTGGAAAAGCCCCTTGGCTAAGGGTGAAGCCATTAAATTAGCAACCTTAGCCCCGCCCCCGGACTCGCCAAAGATGGTGACATTTTTGGGATCGCCGCCAAAGGCGGCGATGTTCCTCTGCACCCAGTGGAGAGAAGCCAGTATATCCAGTAACATGTAGTTACCGGAAACACCCTGGGGTGATTCTTTGGAAAGTAGGGGGTGAGCCAGAAGACCTATGCTGTTAAGCCTCATGTTAACGTTAACTATCACGACGCCGTAGCCGGGTAGGCGGGGGACATTGGTGAGCGGGTCACTGGCACTACCCAGCTGGTAGCCACCGCCATGCAGCCAGACCATTACCGGTAATTTGTCCGTGGTCTTTTTCGCCGGCGTCAGGATGTTCAGGTAAAGGCAGTCTTCGCTTGACGGCAAGATTTGGGGAAAAGGAGGTAAATCACCCAGCGCGGCCTGCGGGGCTATTTTTTTGAATTCGGTGCATTGGCGAGTTCCCGACCAGTGAGCAACCGGTTGCGGTGGCCACCAGCGCAACTCTCCTAGCGGCGGGGCAGCATACGGGATGCCGCGATAGATACGTACCTCTTGGCCGGGCTCACCAATCACCGCCCCGGAAACATGTCCCGCCTCTGTCTTCACCGGCTTACTTATCAAGTGATTTATAGAAATCCTCCTTCTCATGAGCCGCTTTCTTCACTCCTTTGTCCCTTCTCTCCTTGAAGAAATTAAACTCGTCCGGCTCAAAGCTCAGGTTTGTTCCCATAGTATGCTGTATATAAGAATGGGTAAGCCCCTGGGTTACCCCCATAATGTCGTAGAGGAAATGCCGTGACGCCTTACCAAGAGCGATGCCATCACGGGGGAACTGGGCTAACCCCTGGGCAAGTTCATTAACCTCGGCTTCCAGTTTGTCGGCGGGGACGGCCCTGTTTATCAGCCCGATTTCACTGGCTTCCTTGCCGTCAATCATTTTACCGGTGATACAGAGCTCCAGGGCCCGGGTCAACCCGCACCTTAGAACCAGCATTGGTGATATAGTGTTGCCGGCTAGCCCCAGCCTCTCCTCAACATGACCGAGCTTACAGTCTTCAGAGGCTATAAGGAGGTCGCAATTGAGGAACAGGTCTAATGAGGCACCGAGCAGGTAACCATGCGCCTGGGCTATGGTCAACTTGTGGCAGAGCAACAACTCCTGGGACTGTTCCCAGAAGGTGCGCCTATCGAAGTGCAAGCGCACTCTCAGACTGGGGCGGCGCCCTTTCTCTCCGGGCTTTGGCTCCTTCCAGCCGTAAACGAAACCGACCTTACTCAAGTCGGCCCCGGCGCTAAGGGCACGGCCGGCCCCTTTAAAAATCACCACCTTGACATCATCATCCTCGTTGACCTCTTTTATCGCCTTGCTTATATCGTCGCTGAGCTCCGGGCACATGGCATTCAGTGTTTTGGGGCGGTTCAAGGTCACGCGGGCGATATAATCACTCTTCTCATAGATAATATTCTTGTATTTCATTGGCACCCTCCGTTGTTGCCATATTGTAATCTATTTTAGGGACTCTTACAAATTGCCTCCAGCTGAAAAATCCTCTCATACTGTGGGCATCGGGCTCGGCTGTGCTATAATGATGAACATGAGTGATGCCAGCCATAAGCGGGAGCCCGAAAGCAAGCTTTTGCCCCTCAAGGAAGCGGTGAGACGCCACCTGAAACCGGGGATGAAGCTACATCTTGCCGGTGGCATAGGGGGACCCAGCGCCGCCATTTGTGAGATTATCCGCCAATATCATGGTACCACCCCCAATTTCACGCTCATTCAAAGCACCCTGTCGGGCCATGCCCTGAACCTCCTCCACGGCAACCTGGTGAGTAAGCTGATTTTCTCCGCCGGCGCCGACATATCGACCTCAGGACGCCCCAGCAAGATAATGCAGAAAGTCTGGGCAGAAAAGAGCCTTGAACTGGAAAACTGGTCTCTCTGCTCCCTCCAGCAGGGGCTGATGGCGGGAGCGCTGGGCGTTAGCTTCATGCCGACCCGTTCTATCGCCCGGAGTAGTATGGCGCAGGATAACAAAGATTCTTTTAAGGAGATTGATGACCCCTTCGGGGGTGGAGCCAAGACAGGCGTAGTCAAAGCCATTAACCCTGATATCTCCATAGTTCACGGGTGCGTTGCCGATGAACAGGGCAATACCATTTTACCCGCCCCCTATGGCGACGACCTCTGGGGGCCCCTGGCCAGCATTAACGGGGTGCTGGTTACCGTCGAGAAGATTGTGCCCGCTGATTCTATAAAGAAATATGCCGCCCTGGTAAAGATACCCAACCATATCGTTAAGGCGGTGTCGGTAGCGCCTTTGGGGCTTCACCCCTTTTCAATGGCAGACCCGGGGATAAGCGGCTTTAACGCCTATGAGACCGATACCGAGTTTCTAGAGGACTTGCACCAGGCATCTGCCGACAGCCGGAAACTTGATGCCTGGATAAAGGAGTGGGTAATAGACTGCGCCACGCCGAAAGATTACCTTAATAAATTGGGTAGTCAAAGGGTAAAGGCCCTCAAGCAGATAACTACCAGGGGCGCTGAGCCCCCCGATTTTTCGGTAAAACCCGCTCCCGAACCGGGGGCAGAATATAGCCCCGAAGAAATGATGCTGATGGTGGCGGCCAGGGAGATAGCCAGGAGTGTGCTCAAAGCCAAGCACAGGACTATTCTTATGGGCGCCGGCTCTAGAGCTGTTGCCGTGTTACTGGCCTATTATCAGCTCAGAGCTGAAGGCTATGAACTGGAGCTTATCACCGGTAATGGGCAGATTGGCTACGAGCCCCAACCGGCCGAGCTAGCCATACCAAGCGTCGCCGGGGTATACAGCTCAAAAATGCTGACCGATACCATAAACACCCAGGGAGTGTTTGTTGGCGGCAGGAACAATAAATGCCTCAGTGTGCTCGGTGCCGGACAGATTGACCGAAACGGAAACCTTAATTCCACCACAACCGCCGAAGGCCAGTTTCTGGTTGGCTCCGGGGGAGCTAACGATGCCGCCAATGCCCGGGAAGTGCTCGTAATCCTCAACCAATCAAAAGACCGCTTCCCGGAAACCCTGCCCTACACCACCTGCCCGGGGGACAGGGTAACCACAGTGGTATCGACTATGGGCGTTTTTACCAAACCAATCGGAAAAACGGAACTGCGCCTGGCGGCATGTCTGCCCGACCCAAAACTACCAGGCCTGGAAGACAGGATAAAACGGGTGCAGGACAACTGCGGCTGGCTCCTCAAGCTGTCCGATAAGGTTGAAGAGGTAGCCAAACCCACACCAGATGAGTTAAAATTGCTGCGCTGGCTGGTGCCTTTGCCCTCATGAGCTTACAATAGCCATCTGGTGAGCTACTAACAAAGGAGGCTTCTATGGCCGGGCCGCTGGAAGGTATCCGAGTTCTGGAGTGTGGCGGTTATCTCAGTGCTCCCTCGGCCGGCTATATGCTGGGTGACCTGGGGGCTGAGGTAATCAAGATAGAAGACAGGGTCAAAGGAGACCCGGTCCGGGGTATGTCATCCACCTTTGGTAGAGGCATGATTATGCCCGACGGCACCAACATCCTGTTTGAAACCGCCAATAGAAACAAGAAAAGCATAACGCTGGATTTAAAAAAGGAAAAGGGGAAAGAACTGCTATACCGTTTAGTCGGCGTATCAGACGTATTCTGCACTAACTTCTCCCGCTCCGCCATTGATAGCCTGGGTATAGATTACCAGACCCTTAAGAAGCATAATAAAAAGATTATTTACGGTTTGGCCACGGGCTACGGTTCACTGGGGCCCGAGAGCGAGAAACGCGCCTTCGATACCATCGCCCAGGCGCGCTCAGGGATAATGGGTACTATCGGTGAGCCGGATGGCCCCCCCTTGCAGATAGCCGGGGCGATATTTGACCAGGTGACGGGGACACTCCTGGTAAACGGCATATTAGCCTCGCTGGTAGCTCGGGACAAACAGGGGGCCGGCCAGGAGGTTGAAGTATCTCTGCTCGGCTCGGGAATACACATGCAGGCCTATAACATCAACGTGGCCCTGCTGCGCGGGCGCCCGATGCCAAAACCTTCCAGACAGACGCTTAAAAATCCCCTGGCCAATCACTACCAATGCGCCGATGGCAAATGGCTGCTGTTGGCCGAGCCCCAGTCCGACCGGTTTTGGCACAACTTTTGCCTCGCCCTGGGCATCGGAAAACTGGAAAAGGATGCCAAATTCGCCACCGCCAAAGACAGGCGTGATAATTTCCTGGAGCTTGCCGCCACTCTGGAGAAGGTATTTAAAACCAAGACCAGAGACGAATGGATAAGCATTCTGCAGACCAAGGGCGGTGGCATCGCCTTTTCCCCTGTCCTTGAGCTGACCGAACTGCCTTTAGACCCACAGGTACTGGCTAACGAGTATATTACCGAAGTTGACCATCCTACACTGGGCAAGGTCAAAACGATAGGTATCCCCATCAAGTTCAGCCAGACGCCGGCCCAGATTAAAAGCTGTGCCCCCAACTTCGGCCAGCACACCGAAGAGGTGCTGATGGATGTCCTCGGCTACAGCTGGGAAGAGATACAGACACTGAAAGACGAGGAAATAATCTAGAGATTTAGAGCGTCCGGCCGGACTTTAGGAGAAAACGATGGAAATTAGGGTTAAGCAAAAGCGCATAGACGAAGAGCGCTTCCTGGAAATGCGCAAGGAGGTGCTGGCCCAATGGCCGACGGGCAAGGAGGTTGACCTTGAGGAGGCGGTAGCCTACCAGCTGAGTCTGCCGGAAAGCAAGAACTTCATGAAAGTTACCGAAAAAGCGCGCCAGGAAGGGGAAACCCTTATCTGGCCCAGGGCCGGCACCCCGGTCCTCGAGGACGAGATTGCCCTGGTCAAGACCCTGGTAGATGCCGGCATACGCCACATTCCGGTGACCATTGATAGCTATACTCGTTTGCTGCAGTTTGAAAAAGCTCAGCAGGCCCTGGAGGAGTCAATTAAGACTGGCCGCCCCATGCTCAACGGCTACCCCATCGTTAACCACGGCGTTAAGAAGACCAGGAAGGTGGTGGAAAGCGTTGAGGCCGCCTTTGTCCCTAGAGGCGCCGGCAGACTGGCCATGGAAATTGCCCTTGCCTCGGGTATGACGGCGGCGGGGAAGAGTTCACTCTTTGAATTTGGTAGCTACGAGAAAAAAACCACCCTGGAAGAATGCTTTGAACACAGCCAGTATACGGACAGGCTGGCCGGATATTACACCGAAAGAGGCGCCATAATATCCACGGATATCCATGGACTTGTACCATCCGGCGTTTTTCCCTTCAGTGTCAATATAGCCTGTATAATCATAGACTCTCTGGTCGCCGCCGAGCAGGGGGTTAAAAGCATAATGCCCCAGACCCACTGTTTGGGACACATGGCGCAGGATATAGCCTGGATGAGGTTGATACCAAGATTGATGAGGGAGTACCTGGAAAAATTCGGCTATAAGGACGTTGTGGTCCCAGGCATACTGGCCAATCAGATTCCTCTTTTCCCGGTTCCGCAGGGAATGGGCGGGGCCTTCGCCTACCTAAACTATACGGCCATGGTGGCGGCATTAGCTGAAGCCGAAGCGGTGTTTGTCAGGACTATTGATGAAGGGGCCGGTGTGGCCACAAGGGAGAGCCACGCTCTCAGCTATGAGTCGGCAAACTGGATTTTGAATGTGGTGAGGACACAAAAGATTAAATGTGAGATTGACGGTGTGGAAACAGAAGAGAAGGTAACCGATGTGGAAGTGAGGGCAATACTTGATAAGGTCCTGGAGCTCGGCGATGGTGATGTAGTCATTGGCTCAATAAAGGGGGTCGAAGCTGGGGTGATTGATTCACCATTCAGCCCTAATATCAACATCAAAGACAAGGTGCTCGGCGTCAAGGATGTTACCGGAGCCTGCCGCTACCTTGAGTTCGGCAATCTGCCCATACCGGATGAGATTAAGGAGTTCCACCGGGAAAAGATAGCCGAGAGGGAGCGAGCCGAGGGAAGAAAGCTGGACTACCAGGTGGCGGTTGAGGACCTTTGGGCCTTAAGCAAGGGAAGAATAGTCGGCGCCCCCTCGGCCAGCTGAGAGTTCTTAAGACAAGGAGAGGTAATGAAAAAACAAGCCACGGTGATAACCGGAACGGTAGGGATGGATGCCCATGTCATCGGCACTAAAATCCTATCTCGCGCCCTGAAGGATGCCGGGTTCAATGTTGTTGAACTGGGCATTCAGGTATCACCGGAGGAGTTCACTGAAGTGGCTAAAAAAACAAAAGCCGATGCCATCTTAATGACTTCACTCTATGGTATGGCTGAGCTGGACTTAAGAGGATTCAAAGAGAAGTGTAAACAAGCCGGCCTTGAAGACTTGATTCTCTATATTGGCGGTGTCCTCGGGGTGGGCAGACAGGACTTCAAAGAAGTGGAGAAGAGATTCAAGAAGCTGGGATTTGAAAGAGTCTACCCACCCGAAGCCAATTTGGAATCAGTTATCGAAGACCTCTGGAATGACCTGAGAGCAAAAGGGAAGACTTAAAAAGGAGCTTGTGCTAAACGGTTGTCGGGCATTAGACCTAACTGGTGAAAACGGCTTTCTCTGCGGCAAAATCCTGGCTGACCTCGGCGTTGACGTAATCAAGGTTGAGAAGCCCGGGGGCGACCCTGCCCGCCGAAGGGGGCCTTTCTGGGCTGACGCTCCGCACCCGGAGAAAAGCCTGTACTGGTTTGCTTACAACTCAAACAAAAGAGGTATCACCCTCAATATTGAAGCCGATAAAGGCAAAGAGATACTGAAAAAGCTAGTCAAGACGGCGGACTTCATAATTGAGTCATTCCCCCCCGGATTTATGGACAGCCTGGGACTGGGCTATTCCGCGCTCAACAGTATCAAGAAGGGAATAATCCTGACCTCCATTACGCCGTTTGGTCAAGCTGGACCCTATAAGGACTACCAGGCCTCAGATATCGTGATTATGGGTATGGCCGGAATTCTTTACCAGACTGGCGACCCCGACCGTCCCCCGGTACAGATAAGCCTGCCGCAGGCCTGCCTTCACGCTGGAGCCGATGCCGCCGTGGCAACGATGATTGCCTATTACCACCGGGAAATGAGCGGAGAAGGGCAGCAGGTAGATATATCAATGCAACAGAGCGCTGCCTGGTTTCTGGCCAATGCCATACCGCTCTGGGAGCTGAGCGGGGTGGCCTTGAAAAGGGCGGGGGCTTTTCGCTGGACTGTCAACTCCACGCAGCGGCAGGTCTGGCAGTGCCAGGACGGCTATGTCTTCTTCTTCATGGTAGGTGGCCGAGCCGGCGCTAAGAGCTTTCACGAGCTGGTGAGCTGGATGGACAGCCAAGGCATGACTAACGAATACCTGCGTTCCGTTGACTGGGAGAACCTGGACATGTTCAAAGTCAGCCAGGATGTAGTCGACCAGATTTCCCAACCGATAGAAAAGTTCTTTCTGGCGCACACCAAGAAAGAGATTGCCCAGGGGGCAGCCGAGAGAAGTATATCAATCTGCCCCCTATCCAGCATGGCTGACCTGATGAATGACGGCCAGCTTGAATCCCGAAACTTCTGGATGGAAATAGAGCACCCCGAATTTAATACCCAAATCACCTATCCCAGAGAATTTGTTAAGTCATCTCAAGAAACCTGCGCTACCCGATTCAGGGCTCCGCTTACCGGCGAGCATAACGGGGAAATCTATGGCCAGATAGGGCTCTCTAAAAAAGAGCTGGTTGCCTTAAAACAGGCTTGGATTATCTAGAAAGGGGTATAACATTAGGAAATGGAGGCTAGAAACGGCGTATTCAGCGGCATAAAAATAGCCGGCTTCGGCTGGGCCATAGTCGGCCCGCTAACCATGAAATACTTCGCCGACTACGGGGCAACCGTGATTCGCGTGGAGAGCAGCCAACGCCCCTGCACCCTGAGGATATCAGCCCCCTATAAGGATGACAAGCCCGGCTTAGACCGCAGCGGCTACTTCAATCATTTCAGCGCCAACATGTTCAGCCTGGCGCTTAACATGGAGCACCCTCAAGCCCGGCAGGTAGCCAGAAGGCTGGTGGCCGAGTCTGACGTGGTCATGGATAACTTCACCCCCGGGGTGATGGAGAGCTGGGGGTTGGATTATGAGGAACTAAAAAAGGTCAAGCCCGACATCATTATGCTGCGGCAGAGCGGCTTTGGTTCCTGGGGTCCCTATGCCCAACAACCAGCCTTTGGCATGATACTGGCGGCTATGGCCGGCTTACCCAATTTCATAGGCTGGCCGGACAGAGGGCCACTACCGGTTGGTGTCTCAGCCTATACCGACTGTATCTCCCCCCGTTTTGCCTCGGCCGCCCTGATTGCCGCCCTCGATTACCGCAATAAGACCGGAAAAGGCCAGCTGCTCGATTTATCACAGTTTGAAACGACGCTCTACTTTATAATGCCGGCTATCCTGGAATACATTTCAAGCGGCAGAGAACCATCAAGGTTAGGCAACCGCCACCCCCACGCCGCCCCCCACGGCGTCTATCCCTGCAAGGGCGATGACCGCTGGTGCACTATAGCCGTATTCAGCGATGAGCAGTGGGCTAGCCTGTGCCGGGTGATGGGTAAGACCGAGTACATAGACGACCCCCGCTTCAGTACCCTGCCCAGCAGAAAGCAGAACGAGGATGAAATCAACCAACTGATAAGCGGCTGGACGGTTGACTTCACGCCGGAAGAGGTGATGGCCGAGATGCAGTCGGTCGGTGTGCCCGCCGGGGTGGTCAAGAATGCCGCTGACATATATAATGACCCTCAACTGAGACAGCGCAACCTCTTCTGGCCCATAAATCACCCCGATATGGGGTTATTTACCCATCTGGGGCAGGGCTTTGAGCTGTCAAGAACGCCGGCGAAAGCCCAAACGCCCAGCCCCCGGCTGGGTGAACATACCGAGTATGTCTGTAATAAGATACTGGGCATGACTAGCGAAGAGTTTGCTAAGCTCTTCGGCGCCGGGGTGTTTGTTTGAATTTACTTTAAAGAAAACAGGGGGCGATTATGGACTTAAAACTAACCGACAAGGTAGCCTTGATAACCGGTACCGGCAGCCAGATAGGCTTCGGTAAGGGTATAGCCCTGGCTCTAGCCAGGGAAGGGTGCCACATAATTAGCGTCGATGTAGACCTTGAAGGAGCCCAAAAAACAGCGGCTGAGGTCAGGGCTTTAGGGCGTAAGGCTATTGCCATCAAGGCAGATATAACTAAAAAGGCCCAAGTTGACAAGGCAGTTAAGGAAGCCCTGGCTGAATTTGGTAAAATAGACATACTGGTAAATAATGCCGGCCGTGCCAGCGGCGTGCGGCCCTTCGTCACCACCACCGAAGCGCAGTGGGACATAGATATAGATGTTAACCTCAAGGGCACGCTATATTTCACCCAGGCCGTTCTCCCTCACATGCTTGAGCGCAAATACGGCAAGATTGTCAATTTCTCGACACATGCCGCCCACCAGCCAACAGGTCTGGCTGGTGCCGGTCCCTACATCGCGGCTAAGGCAGGAGTGGTGATGTTCAGTAAAACGCTTGCCGGCGAGGTGGGGCCTTCGGGAATAAATATAAACATAATCGCCCCCGGCCCAGGGGCTACCAATTTCCACCGTACCAGCGGGGCTCCTCCTCAAATGGTAGAACTCGTCGAATCAATGGCCAAGGAAGGCCTGGCTGCCACGCCCCAGGATATTGCCAATACGGTAGCTTTTCTGGTCTCGGACGTAGCCAAGAAACTCTCAGGGCAGGTTATTGAGGTCTTTGCCCCCGCCGGGAGTCCTGGTGGCGGGGCCAATTAAATTGGAGGTTTACCATGAGCTTTACTCAAGAAGTAAAGAAATTTGCCGCTGAAGAACTGGATATGGACTATACCGGCATAGCCAGCGTGGACAGGCTCTCGGGAGCCCCTGAAGGCCACCGGCCCACCGACCTCCTTCCCGGTGCCAGAGCCGTAATCGCGATGGCGGTCCGACTATCACAAGGGGCGGTACAGACAATTTTTAGGGCCTATGAGGATGGATTAAGGCATGCCCAGTGCATCTACGGGACACACGGCTATGCCCTCACCCCAAACCTCCATTTGAAGTTTGCCGCCTATAGAATGGCCAGATTTCTGGAGAAGAAAGGCCATATAACGACACCATTACCATCCGGGCCTGGCGCTGGCGGCGCTCCTTTTAGCCACCGACATGCCGCCGTAGCCGCCGGACTTGGTGAGTTCGGCTGGTTGGGCATCATCATAACACCTGATTGCGGACCGAGGCTCAGGCTGGTCAGCGTCATAACCAGGGCTGAGCTTGAGCCCGACCCCCTCTACCAGGGGCCGAGGCTATGCGACCCGACCAAGTGCGACATATGCGTAAAAATCTGCCCGACAAATGCCATAAGTGAAAAGGAGTCAAAAAGCGTGGTCATGGCTGGCCGAACCTTTGAATACGGGAAAGTGGATTTCGCCAAATGCCGTGTCGGTTCGGAGGGCCTCCTTAAAAAGAGCCTCGGTTTCAAGGATTTACCCATCCCGGAGAATCCTACCTGGGAAGATGTCGATAAGGCCCGCCAGAGCATAGACCCCAGGCAGTTGCAGGAGGCTATCCTACCCGCCGACCGAGCCACATGGTACTGCGGCAAATGCCTGGCCTATTGCCCTGTCGGGCAAAAAATAGCCGAATAAAGGAGGAAAAATGAAGACAGGAAAGGCTGAGAACAGCAATTACGATGTCGCTATCATTGGTGGTGGGGCTTCCGGGTTGGCCGCCGCCCTGACTGCGGCCGAAGGGGGCGCCAGAGTCGTCCTTCTGGAGAAGAGGAACCACATGGGAGGAAGCTCTAATTTCGCTGAAGGGCTGTTCGCCGTGGAGAGCGAAATGCAGCGCCCGATGTACATGAACTACTCCCGCGCCCAGGCCTTCAGGAACGTGATGGAGTATAACCACTGGAAGGCCAACGCGCGCCTGGTTCGGGCCTTTATCGACGAATCGGCGGCCACTATCAGCTGGTTGCTGAACCGCGGGGTCGAATTTACCGAGGCGATAACCAATATACCGGACGGTTGGCGGACACTGCATTGCCTGAAAGGGCCCTTCGGGGCGATGGGGTCGCCCATGATAAAGACCCTGACCCGCCGGGCCAGAGAAAAAGGCGTTGATATCAGGCTGGCAACGCCGGCTAAAAAGATTCTAAGAAAAGGAGACAATATCAACGGCGTCATCGCCGAAAGAGAGGGCGAACCGGAGCCAATCGAGGCCAAAACGGTTGTTATCGCCAGCGGTGGTTATGCCAACAACAAGGAGTGGATTAAGAAGTATACCGGTTATGACCTGGGGGTCAACGCCATTCCAATCCGCAACTATGATAAGGTCGGGGACGGCATCCGCCTGGGTTGGGAAGTCGGCGCCGCCGAAGAAGGCATGGGCGTTCTGCATTTCTTCCGCGTCGGCCCCATGGGGCCGGGAGTCCGCATGCTGTGCCACGTCGAGTGCGCCTGCCTCCAGCCCTTCCTCTGGGTCAACCAGCAGGGAGAGCGTTTCTGCGATGAGTCCATCGCCTTTAACGATACCTTCGAGGGTAATGCCAGCGCCCGCTTAAAAGAGGGCTACAGCTACACCATATTCGACGATGCCACCAAGGAGCTCATGGTAGAACACGGCATTGAAAAGAGCGTCTCCAACAAGAACCTGACTGGCACCCGGCTTACCAACTTTGATAGAGACCTGAAGAAGGCCTTGGACAAAAAGAACACTGAGATAGCCGTTGCCGGCACTATAGAAGAGCTGGCCCGGAAAATAAAGGTGGAGCCTTCCGTACTCAAGGCAACCGTTGACGAGTATAACCGCTTCTGTGACACCGGCTGCGATGAGGTCTTTGCCAAGGAGCCGAAGTACCTCCTGCCGGTGAAGAAGCCGAAATTCTACGCCATGAAGGGCCATACCGTTTTCCTGGGAACCTTGGGCGGCATCAAGATTAACCACCGCATGGAGGTAGTTGACGAGAAGGAAAAAGCTATCCCCGGCCTCTACACCGTGGGCACGGATGCCGGCGGGCTCTACGGGGACAGTTACTGCTTCCTGCCGGCTTCGGGGACGACGCTCGGCTTTGCCGTCAATTCGGGGCGGATTGCCGGTAGAAATGCCTTAAGGTACATCGGAAAGTAGCTGGATAGTTCGCCCTATCCCAGCAGCCGGATGATTTCGGTGGCATCATCCAGTTTCTCAAGCCGCCCGATAAGCTCTATAACCATAGCCACCTCATTATCGGCCAGCGGCTTGATAGAGCCGGCGGCGCACTGGCGGAACTTGGCCGCACAATCGGCGAAGGTCATCGGCCTTTCAACACTGCCCAGGCAGTGCTCCACTTCCTCAGTGTACTCCGTGCCGTCTGCCATGACTATCTTTACCCGTCCCGGACCGACCCCATGGCGGCTCATCGCCTTGTCCAGTACGCCGGTTACCTTGCCGGAGATTCTTAAGACATCCTCTCTTCTGATGGCTTCCTCGGTGAAGTCTTCCCCGCCGACCCTGCCTTTAACGATGGCGGTAGCTATCGCCCAGGGTAGACTGAACTGGGCATCGACGATATTCCTGGGAATGCGCTTTACCTCCGGGGGCACCACGCATATTTCGTAGACTGACTCGCCGCCGTAGGCGGTAATGCTTTTTACCTGGTCAGCCTTGATATCGTGTTTTGACTTTAGCAGGAGCACGGCATCAATAAAGGGATGGCTAAACCCGCAGCAGGGATAGGGCTTATCGCCTATGTTGACTCCCTCAAACCTCTTGCCCAGGTCTGCGGTCAGGACTTTAGCGTCATAATCTCCTCCGTGGTACTGGTAAAACATGCCGTATTCACCCTCCAGGATGTTCCTGGCACCGGTAATCCCCCTCTCAGCCATGAGGGCAGCGGTAATGCCTCCCTTCGCCGCCAGTCCCGGCCCCATCCTCTTGGTTAGAGCGCCGTCATTAACACATTGAGAATTACCGGCACACTGGTGATAGGCAATGCCTATGGCGTTAACCATTCTTTCCTGGTCAAGCCCCATTATCCTTCCCGCCATAGCGGCGGCGCCCAGGTAGCCGTAAAGGGCGGTGGGGTGCCAGCCGGATTTCACCAGGTTAGACCCCGGGCGGCTGGCCAGTCCCAGCCTGGCCAGGAAATCGGCTCCCAGCGCCAGAGCCGTGATGAACTCCTGGCCGCTTATCCCTCCCATCCGCTCGGCCACGGCAAAACAGGTGGGCACGGCCACACAGCCGATGTGCACCTGGGCCACCGGGTGACCGTCATCATAGTCCAGGGCGTGTGTCATGGTAGCGTTGACCTGGGCGGCATTCGGGGCCGGGCACCTGAGCCCATAGGCGATGATGGTGCTCTGCTCATTACCTCCCCACTCCTTAGCCATAGCCACCAGCTCACCAACGCCCGCCTGTGACGAACCGCCCAGGGAAGCAGCCAGGCTATCCAGGACTTCCTTCTTAGCCGCCTCTACGGCCGGGCCGGGGATATCCTCATACCTGGTTCGGGTAAAGTTTTTCACGAAGTCAAATATCGCATCCATAAAACTACCCTTGATAGAGTTACTTTAGGTAAGACCGCCGCTGATGCCGATGGCTTCTCCGGTGATATAGGTGGACATGTCAGAAACCAGGAAATAGGCCAGGTCGGCGACTTCGTCAGTGGTACCGAGCCGACCCAGCGGTATGAGAGCGCCCATCTTCTGGTAGTCCTTTTCCCTAGCCTCATCCCAGGTGATGCCCTCCGCCTTGCTCATTTTAGCAAAGGCTTCGTCCCTCAGGTTAGTGATGACGGCGCCGGGATTAATGGCGTTGACGTTTATCTTATGCGGCCCCAACTCCAGAGCCAGCGTTTTTACCAGGCTGATGACTCCGTACTTAGAGACACTATAAGCAACGCTCCCGGCGACGCCGTGCGTCCCCGCCATTGAGGCTATAAGCACAATCCGGCCGCCTTCGCCGCGGGCAATCATGCTTTTAGCCACCGCTTTTGAAATGAGAAAGGAGCCGGTGGTATTGACATCAAGAATATCCCGCCAGTCTTTCTCAGAAAGCTCGACGGCCGGCTTTCCCACCGGGCCGCGAATGGCGGCGCAATGCACCAGGATATCAATCCTGCCGAATTTTCCCAGCGTTTTGTTTACCATTTCATCGACGTTTTTACTATTGCTTATATCCAGCACCAGGGCCATGGCTTGCCTGCCCAGGGCTTCTATTTCGGCGACCTCGGCCTCAAGACCACCCCACTCCTCGTCACCGGGGAAAAGGCTCTGGGGGGCTGGATACTTATCGGTAATGACCAGGTCAGCCCCTTCCCTGGCCAGGCGCAGGGCGATGGCATGCCCCATGCCTCTCTTGCTGGCAGTGCCGGTAACTATGGCCACCTTACCCTCAAGGCTACTCATTAATGATGTTACCTCCTTTCACCGATATGCTTAAGTCTGTTATTAGCCGAGTTCTTGAGCAACATCCTCCAGCCCAAGTTCTTTTAGTTTCTTATTGCTGGGTCTGGCTGTTTTCTGGTCCCAATCCATGGCGGCCAGGTATTCCCTGACCAGGGTATCTTCGTCGACGGTAACCCCGGCCAGGGGTCCCGCTTTTAGCGGCGGCTTGCCCACTAACCGACCTGAGATCTGGTAGGGCAGGGGACTAATCCCTTCGCGAATGTTAAAGGCCTGCCGGATATTGCCGATTCTCTCCCCGGTTAATACCAGCTCGTCGGTGGTTACGTCCCAGCCGGTAACGGCCCTCATAAACTCGATGACGGCATCAACATTAGGCAGGGCGTTGTAGACAAAGAGACAGAACCCGGAAGCCATCAAGAAGTGCTGGAAGTTGCTGCCTTTTCTATATACTTGCCCCCGGCCGCTGAATGACTGCTTGTTGAATTTGGGTAATAGTCCATCAATATGATGCTCCTCAGAGCCTTGAGTATGGCGGGCGGGGGTGGCGTTGGTGATATAGGTGGTGGCTAAAGCAAAACCGGCGATGGGGTTGTGGGCGGGAATCTCCTGCCCCCGAACATGTATGGCATACTGGTCGGCGCCCTTGCCGATTTTCTGGGCGGCTGACTTCACTCCGTCAGCTAATATGTCGCCGAAACCTTCTCTCCTGGCCATTTTTTCGGTCATGGCCACTATGGCTTTATGGTTTCCCCAGGTCATTTCAATGCCATCGGTGTCCTTTTTATTGATGAGCCCTTTCTCATAGCATTCCATGGCGAAGGCAATGATGGCTCCGGCAGAGATGGTATCAACCCCGTAGCGGTTACAGATATCGTTTACCTTAATTATTGATTCAACATTGTCGTTGAGACAATCGCTGCCAAACATAGCCGATGTCTCGTACTCAGGTCTATGACAGCCTGCCTGATATTTATATTCTCCCGTCCCTTCCTTCATAATTGCTTCACAGCCGATAGGACATAGATAGCAGCTAGCCCTCTTCAACCAGTGGCCTCTCACGGCCTCGGCGCCGATGGGTTTGGCATCGGGAAAATCAACCACGGCTACCCCTCCCCAGTTTTTTACCGGCGAATCCCCGCTCTCTATGGAGGAAACAGTAACGAAGGTCGTCCCGAACTTCTTCAGCTGGTCAAGAGGCCCCTGCAGTTCACCGAGGTACTTTTTTCTTAATTGCTTAGTTCTTTCTTCATCGGCAACCGGCACTTTCATCTTGCCTCTTACCGCCACTGCTTTGAGCTTCTTGGCCCCCATCACGGCGCCTAAACCCGAGCGGGCCGCAGCATGACCGTGGTCGTGGATAATGCTAGCGACGCGGGATAGTTTTTCTCCCGACTGGCCGATGCAGGCCACGGCTGCATCCTTGCCCAATTCAGATTTTAGCGTGTCTTCGGTCTGGTAGGTATCCTTACCCCATAGCTGCGCGGCATCCCTGAGCTCAGGCCTGCCGTTATCAATAAAGAGGTAAACCGGCTTTTCTGATATGCCGGTGAAGAACAGGCCGTCATAGCCGGCGAATTTCAGGTAAGCGCCGAAATAACCGCCTGAATTAGCGTCACCCCAGCACCCGGTCAACGGCGATTTCCCGACCACGGTGAATCTTGTACCGGAAATGGCCTGGGTGCCGGTAAAGGGACCGGTCAGAATACCCAGGATATTATCCGGCCCCAGGGGTTCGACGCCAGCCTTCTGCTCACTGAAGATAGTCCTGGCGCCAATGCCATAACCGCCGATGAACTGACGTCCCAGTTTTTCATCGAGCGGCTCGTCCTTGAGCTCATTTTTGGATAAATCCACTCTAAGTATCTTGCCCATGTAACCGCAAGCCATAGCTTTTCCTCCCTGTATATTTGATGGTGTCAAGAGGCGAGGAGATGCCGATAACTTTCAGGGTGTTTTTCCAGGTACTCAGCCAGCGACTGCGCCAGGTGTCCGGCAAGCTTGGGTACGGTGTCGCTGACGGTGTCCAGTTCGCCGGTGGCTATCTGCAGGAAGTGGCTAACCCAGACCTCGACACCATAGTCATCCAGCCCGCTACCCGTCAACCTTATTTGCTCAGCCTCGAACTTGTCCAGGCCACTCGTCGTATGCGTAGTCCTTGCCTGGTGGGGAGTCTGCGCTTGGTAGGTTATCTTCCGGCCGGTGGCGTAAGACAACCGCTCGGCGGTCTCTACCATGGTAAGTGCCTCCGGGCCGGTGACATCGTAGGTGCACCCTTCGTGTCCACTCCCCGTCATAACGGCCACAGCTACATCGGCAAGGTCATCACGAGTCAGCCAGCAGGCGCGCCCTTCGCCGGCGGGCGCCCGTATAACTCCGCCGTCTGAGACATGTAGCGGCACATTTTCGGTATAAAGGCTCATCCGCAGAAAGGTGAATGGCATACCAAGGGCGCGTATGTGCTCCTCGGTATGGAAGTGGTCACGGGCCAGGACGAATGTTGAGTCCGCCGCCGCGTTTAGAAACGACAGGTAAATAATATGCCGGACGCCTGCCGCCGCGGCAGCATCAACCGCCGTTACCTGCTGCGTGGTGCGGTCGTAGGTCGGGTTCGGAGCTTTCTCGGCGGCGCTACGCTGAACGGCCCCCATACGGTCCTGTGCCGAAACCAGGAACAGCGTGTCCACACCAGATAAAGCCCTGCCCATGGCCACCGCATCGCCATATGAGGAAGCCGGCACGACCTCGGCATCGGGCAGGTCCGGTGCGCGTGCCGGGTCGCGGACGATAAGCCGTTGTTTCCGTCCCAGCTCTGCCAGACGGGCGGCAACCCTGCCCCCGACTTGACCAGTAGCCCCGGTAACCGCTAACATAGTCTACACCCCTTTGCAGTGAGATAGTATAACATATAAATTGACCAAACCGATAGAGAGAAAATACCCTTTAGGAGGCAGAAGGTGTTACTTGAGAATAGAGTCGCCATTATTACCGGTGGTGCCATGGGAATCGGTAGAGGCATCGCCCTCAAATTCGCCGCCGAGGGTTGCTCGGTGGTTATCGCCGATGTTGCCGCGGCCGAAGGGAAGAAAACAGCCGAGGAGGTCTCCCAAAAAGGCGGTGAGGGGATTTTCCTCCCCTGTGACGTCACCGCCAGCCGCCAGGTAAAGGATATGGTGGGCAAGGCTATCAGCAAATTTAGGAAAATTGATATCCTGGTCAATAATGCCGGAGGAGTCCCCGACCCAAAGGGCTCTCTTGATGAGGTGAGTGAAGAGCAGTGGGATAAGTCCTTAAACCTGAATCTAAAGAGCGTCTTTTTATGCTGCCAGGCGGTTGTGCCCCACATGAAAAAGAATAAATACGGCAAGATTATAAACGTCTCTTCTTTAGGAGCGGTCCACCCGGCCGTTTCCGTTGTCCATTATCACGCGGCTAAGGCCGGGGTCCTGGGGTTAACCTATAACCTGGCCTTTGAATTGGCCCCTTTCAATATCACGGTGAATGTTATTCTACCGGGGCCCATCCGCACCCCATTCTGGGAGCCCGTAACCAAAGACGTCCCGGATAAAGATGCCTATTTTGCCGAGATAGCCAAAAAAGAGGTACCCATGCAGAGAGTAGGTACGCCGGAGGATATCGCCGGAGCCGCCTTATTCCTGGCATCAGAGCTTTCAGCATTTGTTAGCGGTGAAACCATAAATGTTGCCGGCGGACTACCCCAGTTGCCACACGATGCTACCATTGGTGGTTAGGGATGCCGAGTCAGCAAATTTGGTGGGGCTTGTATCCTCTACCCTTTTTCGTAAATACGAGTTTACGGTAGGGTCTATTTAATGTTGAGAGAGGTCAAGGTAACTGGCAACGAAGCAGTCCTGAGTTACTCAATACCTCTCCTACCTGAGAAGATAGCTATTGAAAAAGAGGGAGTTCTACCTACCGTACAGTATGGTGGGCGGTACTGGACTTGAACCAGTGACCTCTTGCGTGTGAAGCAAGCGCTCTAACCACTGAGCTAACCGCCCCAAATCAGCACTATTTTAGCCTCAAAAGACAACTTTGTAAAGATAAACCCCCAATTTTGGTGATTGACACGGCTTACACGTAAGCCTATTATTAAATAATGAAACACGGCAAGATTTATTACCTGCTGGCACTGAGCATTGTCCTTGCCCTGCTGTTACCGGTATCGGCTACCCCTGCTCACGCCGCCGCCGGGGCTTTTCGGCTTGACCCCACCGAAGGCGAAATCGGCACCCTGATTATAGTTGAAGGCTTCGCTTTCAATGTCGACACGATAGTCCATGTCTACTTCTCCAGCAATGAGGCCGTTTTCGGTGATGCCATTGACGTTAACGTTACCGCCTACGAAAGGTTAGCGGCAACCTCGATTAACATTGACGGTGAGTTCACCACTCCCTACGCTTTCGCCGTGCCCGATGAGCTCAACGACGGCCCAGTTATCGAAGATGTGCACGGCGGCGACTATTATTTCTATGCCACTTACCTGGGCAGCCCGAACATAATAGCCCTGGCCAAATTTACCGTCATCGATGGTGAGATTGTGCTATCCCATGCCGAGGGCGCGGTGGGCACCGAGGTCCAGATTAACGGTGAAGGTCTCCGTCCTAGCCAGAACATCACCGTCCAATATGATGGCGACAACATCCCCATAGACAGCGGCGACACTACCACCGACGAAGACGGCTCGTTTACCTGCGCCATTACCATCCCGGAGAGCGTTAGCGGCAGCCATGTCATCACCGTCATTGATGAGTCCGGCGACAGACCCGAGGCCGAGTTCAACGTGGTAGCGGAAATAGGCATAGAGCCAACCGAGCAGACAGCCGGGGAAGTGGTGATAATCAGCGGCACCGGCTTTGGGCAGAGAGAGGATATAGCCATCACCCTGGCCAGCGAGGAGGTTGACACCACGCCAACAAGCATAAGCACCGATTTCTCTGGTAGCTTCTATGGCAGCTTTCTGGTACCTTTCCAGGGTGTCTCTGGTCCAATGGAAGTGGCCGCCATTGATGAGAGCCTCAACAGGGCTGAAGTCCAGTTGACTGTCTGGGGCGGCATTGTTTTAAACCCGACCACCAGCCTGGTTGCGCCCGGTCACGCCGGCATGGAGCTTGCCGTCCGCGGTGCCGGTTTTACCGTCGGGGCTACGGTTACCGTCAGCTACGGCAATAACGATGAGAGCACACCGATGGCTACGGTCCCCGTGGCTATTAATGGAGGTTTCCTGATAGAGTTTATCGTCCCTTCAAGTCCGGCGGGGAGCTATATCATAACCGCCACCGACGGCACCAGCACGGCAACAGCCACCTTTATCATGGAATCACAGCCGCCGCCGATGCCGGTGGCGCTACAGCCGAATGTTGGCGGTACCGCCGCGACCAGGGCATACTTTGACTGGCAAGATGCCGACGACGACAGCCAACCGGTAACCTATACCCTCCAGATTGCCTCCGATGCCGATTTCAACAACGTATTGCTGGAGCGGGAAGGCCTGCTCCTCTCGGCATACACCCTGTCTGAGGACGAGCGGCTGGAGCCAACCGAAGAGCGAGACCCCTACTACTGGAGGGTAAGGGCGGTAGACGGCGCTTTCAATGAGGGCGAGTGGACCTATCCCGTACTATTCTACGTTGGCTTTTCCTGGGCTGCAATACCCGCCTGGGCATGGTATATCTTCGGCGGGCTCATTATAGCCTTGGTCGGTATCTTCGGCTTGCGGGGGCGGAAAAAGGCGACAGGCGAAAAGAAATAGCTATCTGACTTTAAGCGTAACCTGAATTTCGCCGCCTTTCCTGACCACCTGTTCCACAACCGGAATCTCTCTCAGGATGCCGAGCAGAGGAATCGGCTCCTCGGCGGAGACGACAATTCGGCTGCCCTTATCCACCGAACCCCCGACCAATACCAGGCGCAGGTTTTCCACCTGGCCCAGCTCTTTCCCCAGATTCTCCAGCTGAGCTAAGTCTATCGGCGGCATTATGACCAGTTCCACCATCCCCTCATAGGGCCTGGCCATTACCGCCGCCTCCGCTTCCTCCCCACCTGCCTCCTCAGCTTGTTTGGCCTCTTTGGCTTCCCGCTTAGCCTTATCCTTGGCCTCTTTAGCCTCTTTTTTGGCCTTCTCCTTGGCTTCTTTGGCCTCCTGCTTCGCCTTCTCTTCAACTTCTTTGGCTGCCTTTTGAGCTTGCTCTGCGGTCGTTTCCTCGGCTGACTCTTTGGTTTGCTCTTCAGCCTCTTTAGGTTCTTCCTTAGCTATTTCCTCAGCTTCTTTGGCTTCCTCTTCGGCCGCCTTGGCCTCTTTAGCCTCTTTTTTGACTTCTTCTTTTGCCTTCTCCCCGGCCTCTTTCTCAACTTCCTTAGCTTCTTCCTTAGCCTTCTCCTCAGCCTCTTTCTCGGCTTCCTGCTTCGCCTTTTCCTCGGCTGCCTGTTTAGCCTGCTCCTCGGCTTCCTTTCGAGCTTGCTCTTCAGCCTCTCTTTGAGCTTCTTCTTCAGCTTCCCTTTGAGCCTTCTCTTCGGCCGCCTTAGCTTCCTCCCTGGCCCTCTCCTCAGCCTCCTGAGCTTCCCTCTCGGCCCTCTCCTGGGCTTCCTTAGCCTCCCCACCCCCCTTCCTTATCTTGGGCTTATTGCCCGGGCTGCTCCTCATCACGGGGTAGCCGCACCACTGGCAATAGTCACCGGTAGTCTCTCGGCCGCAATTAGGACAAATCATTTTGCACCCAGCCTGCTTTTAAACGCTGGTCTAAAGTATAGAGACTGATAAAAGCCTTGTCAATCACTTTTTAGGACTTTAGTCCTATGACCATTGGCTATTCAATTTGACCCATTTGGGTGATTGCGCCTCGAAATGAGATAAGTTATATTAGTTAGTGTGAGTTTAAGGTAGCCTGAGGGAGGAAGCTAGCCATGGTAAATTCAAAAAAAATCGACCCCATGCTGACGACGAGCGATGTCGCTCGCCTTCTCAACATACACATAAACACGGTAAGGCGATGGAGCAACCAGGGGATACTAAAGACATACCGCATCGGCTCCCGAGGTGACCGCAGGTTCCGCCAGGAGGATATTACCAGCTTCCTCTCACAAGAATTAAAAAGGGCGGAAGTGGGGGGAGGGGAAAACTTTGAAAAACCACCCGCTGGAGACGTCAATAAGTTATTAGTCAATTCCAAGGTATAAAACTTAAATCAGGAGGTGACTGGTGGACAAAATCACGGTGATGATAATCGACGAGCAAGAATTTTTTCGGACCGGTGTACGCCAGGTACTATCGCAGCAACAGGACTTCAAAATAATAGACTGCGACCCAGCCCAGAAGCCATTGGAGCTAATTGAAGCCAACCTCCCTGATGTCGCCCTGTTGGGCTCCGACCTGGCTACCTTCAGCGGTCTGGAACTGGGCAGAACAATCGCCCGGCTCTACCCCAATACCAAAGTGATAATGCTGAGCCCCAATCCCAACGACGAGGAGCTCTTCGAGGTTATTAAGACCGCCGCCGTAGCCTGCTTAAATAAGAAGGCTTCCGCCGAAGAGCTGGTCAGCACTATCAGACGGGCCTCAAACGGGGAATACCCCATCAATGAAAGCCTTACCACCAGACCCACCATTGCCAAGCAGGTCTTAAAGCAATTTCAGGATATAGCATCAATAGGAAAAGCCATGGAGGCGGTATCCGCCCCCCTCACCAAAAGGGAGGCGCAGATTCTGAACTATATCGCCGCCGGCAACTCAAATAAACAAATCGCCTACATCCTGAGTATCAGTGAGCAGACAATCAAGAACCATGTCAGTTCCATTCTACGCAAACTAAACGCCAATGATAGAGCCCATGCTGTTGCCCTGGCCATGCGCAACGGCTGGCTTTTAGGTGAGCAAAAACCAGGGGAGGCGTCCTAATAAGCTCTGGAATGAAAGCCGAACATCGGTTTCAGGTCCGGGATTTTAAGGATGGAGAGAATAAAGTGCCGCAATTAGGAATTAAACAAGACGCAAAGTCCCAGGTCATAGAACACCTGGAAGAACAGGGTTACAAAGTAACCGAAGGGGCTAAACTCCTGGGGAAGTCAGGGGTTGAGCATACCTTTGACATACTGGCGCAGAGGGATAACGGCTCTACCCCTCACACCATTGCTATCTGTATTACCGCCGGAAGCGATAGCGAGACCGAGGGGGGCTCTGTCTTTAGCTTTGCCACCAGAGCCTACGACGCCAGCGTTGAGGAAAAGATTCTTATCGCCATCCCTGAGCTTGGCCAGGAAGCCAAGGAACTGGCCAAAAAGCAACGGATAAAGGTCATCGATGAGGAAGAAATAGGTTCGTTGCTTGACTTCAAGCCCCTATCGCCATTCAAGCTGGAGGAGCTCAGCTTTGAAAGCAAGAAGCAACTGACGGAATCCCTGGCCGAGATGGGCTACCAGATTGAGGAAAAATCCAAGGTTAGAGGCCGGTCAGGGGTTGAACATACCTTTGATATATTGGCTTATGCCGACATAGAGGGAGTTGGTCACAGCCTGGGCATAGATTTCCTGGAGGGGGAAAGGGAGATAACCCTGGAACAGTTAGCCATATTTGATACCAAAGCCTACGAGGTGGGCATTGACGACAAGGTCATCGCCACCTCACTGCCGCTAAGCCCCCAGGCCCAGCAATTTACCCAGCAACAGCGGATAAGGGTCATTAAGTCAAAGAAGGGGAAGGGAAGCGCCGCTCAAGCCACCTCGGGCAAAGAAAAGCCGGCCCTAACAGATGAGAAGCCGACCATGATGGAGGAGAAACCGGCATCAGCAGAGGAGAAGCCGACCATGATAGAGGAGAGGCCGGCCAAAGAAGAGAAGCCAGCGGCTCCAGTGGCTGGACCCGAGTTCAAACAGTTGAGGCACGCGCCTCAGCCTGAAGCACTGCAGTTAATCCCCGAGGTGATAGCCAGAAGGTACAATGCCATGCCCCTGGCTATATCCGGTCACACATTACAGGTAGCTATGGCCGACCCCAGCGATATATTCGCCCTGGAGGCTTTCTCCGCCTTAAGCCGGATGAGGATTAAACCTATAGCCGCCGGCGCCAACGAGGTCAGGGAGGCTATCGACTTTAACTATAAAGGCTACGGCGAGATTGAAAAACAGCTTTCCCGTATCTCTTCCCCCGATGAGACCAACGCCGAGAGACTAGCCATTACCGCCGATACCGATGCCCCCTTAGCTCAGGCCCTTAACCTTATTATTGAAGAGGCGGTCAAAGCCCGCTCATCTGATATCCACATCGAGCCGGAAGAGGACCGCTTAAGGGTGCGCTACCGCATCGACGGCACCCTCCAGGACATGATGTCCCTGCCGCTGAACATACACCTGGCCCTCGTTTCCCGAATCAAAATCCTGGCCGATTTGAACATCGCCGACCGCCACCGCCCCCAGGACGGCCAGTTCTCCACCGAGGCTAAAGGGCGGCAAATAGATATCAGGGTGGCTACTGCCCCCACGGTCAGTGGCGAGATGGCGTCGCTGCGCCTGTTGGACAAGTCGGTGGCTACTATAGGCATACCCGAGCTTGGCATGCTACCTGATAGCCTGGAAAAGTATGAAAATATGCTAAAAGTGCCCTACGGCATGATTCTGATTAGCGGTCCTACCGGCGCTGGTAAGACTACCACCCTTTATGCCTCAATCAACTCCCTTGACTGCCTGGGGAGAAACATCATCACCATTGAAGACCCCGCCGAGTATCGGTTTAAGGATATCAACCAGATTCAGGTCAACCCTCAAGCCGGCATCACCTTTGCCACTGGCTTGAGGAGCATACTCCGCCTTGACCCCGACGTGATAATGGTCGGTGAGATACGTGACGGCGAAACAGCTAACATAGCGGTTCAAGCCGCCCTGACCGGCCACCTGATGCTATCTTCTGTCCATGCCAGCGATTCAGCCGGCGTGCTATCCCGTCTACTTGACCTGGACATAGAGCCCTTCCTAATCGCCTCAGCCGTTATCGGGGTTGTGGCCCAGCGGATGGTGCGCCGCGTTTGTCCTGATTGTGGCCATCCTATTGAGGCCCCAATGGTAGAGCAGATGGCTTACCAAAAGGAAATCGGGGAGAAGCGGGCTGAATTCGTATACGGCACCGGCTGCAAGTCATGTGCTTACACCGGTTATCTGGGGCGAACCGGAATCTTCGAGATTCTAGCCATGAGCGACACCATAAGGGCGATGATTACCAGCCAGACGAACAGTAGTGATATCCATGCCCAGGCAATTAAGGAGGGCATGGTAACCATGATGAACGATGGTATGCGTAAAGTTAAGGAAGGCATCACCACACCCTCCGAGGTGTTGCGCAATGCCTACTCTGCAGACTAGAGGACTGGGGAGAGCTAAAAAATGGATTATCAATATGTAGCCTATACCGAAGATAGAACGCTGGTCAAAGGCAGGCTTTCGGCTACCAACGAAGAAGCCGCCATAAATCTGCTCAGCTACGGCGGCTATCAAACAGTCAGCCTGAAGGAGATAACTCCCTTTTTCAATAGAGAAAAGCTGGCCGCCCGCTTTACCCGGGTAAAGTCAAGAGAAATTATAATGTTTGCCCGCCAGCTAGCTTTGCTGCTTGAATCGGGCACTGATATCGTTACCTCTCTAGAGCTACTACAGAGCCAGGTAACCAACAAAACCCTGCAGCGGGTAATTGGCGCGGTAGCCGCCGACATTCGCGGCGGTAGCTCGTTATCCAACGCCCTGAGCAAGCACCCCCGGGCTTTCCCTGAACTCTTCCACCGGACAATAGCCGCCGGCGAGCAGAGCGGCAACCTGGAGATAGTCTTAAGACAGATTGCCGATTATATGGAGAGAGGGGCCAACACCGAAAAGAGGATTAAAAGCGCCTTGACCTACCCCATTATCATTGTCGTTGTCGCCGTGTTGGTGATAAGCGTACTGGTCATCTTTGTTCTGCCCGCCTTTACCAGCCTGTACTCCAGCCTCGGCGCCGAACTACCCCTGATCACCAGGATGCTTATTGGCATATCCGACTTTCTCATCAGTTACGGGCTCTTTATTCTGCTGGCGCTGGTAGCGGCCGTTGTCGTTGGCTACCTTTATGCCAGAACGCCAGCCGGGAAATACCAGCTTGATAAACTATTACTCCGTGCCCCCGTAATCGGGCGGATTACCCAGCTCAGCGAGCTTTCCCGTTGTTGCCGGACGATGTCACTCCTGTTCAGAGTCGGCTTACCCTTACCCGACGTCATGACTCAGGCTATCCACGGCACCAAGAATAAGATTGTGCGCCAGTCTCTGAGCGAGGTCCAGCAGGAGCTGATTAGAGGCGAAGGCTTATCCAAGCCTATGGCCAAGAGGAAGCTCTTCCTGCCCTTGATGGTGCAGATGGCCGGAGTCGGCGAGGAAACCGGTAACCTTGATAACACGCTGGCTACAGTAGCCCAGACCTACGAGGTTGAGGCTGATGACAGGACCAGCTCGGCGGTAGGGCTTATTCAGCCAGCCATAACCGTAGCCATAGGCTTAGCCGTTGCTTTCCTGGCCGTAGCCCTGGTCTCATCCATGTATTCTATCTACGGGCAGACGACTTTCTAGAGGTAAAGATAGATGAAAAACGAAAAAGGCTTTACCTTAATCGGAGTGATGATAGCCCTGGCCCTGCTGGGCGTAATTGCCGTCGCCTTCCTCGGCGCTCTGGCTACGGCATCCCACGCTATCATTGTCGCCGATGAGCATGCCACTGCCGAGAGCATAGCCAGAAGCCAGATGGAATACGTTAAAAACCAGCCCTACATCCCCGCCACTGATTATGACCCTGACGTACCTGGAAGCGGCCAGGTAACCTATGAAATACTTACCGTACTTACCGACATCCCCGATGGCTATGTTATCTGCAGTATCGACCGTAACGGTTATACCGTCCCCAACGCCGTATTTGGCGTTCCCTGGGACAGCCAGAATAACCAGCCGGCGGACACCGATTCCGGGATACAGAGAATAAGTTTGATTATCATGCACTACGATAAGGAAATAATGACATTAGAGAACTACAAGGTGAACCGATGAAACTAGCTAAACTTGGCTTAAATCAGAACCAGAGGGGTTTTGCTCTGCTGACTATGATGATAGCTCTGGCCATATCAGGCATTATCGTGACGGCGGCTACCATGACCACCTTCCAGGTGATGAACGGGAGTAACCGCACCTCCAATCACATGGTCGCCATCAGACAGGTGCAGAATGCCGGTTACTGGATAAGCTATGACGTCCAGATGTCTCAAACCGTGGAACCAGCCGCCGCACCGGACCAGGACGGGCTTCCCCTGACCCTGACCTGGAACGAGTACGCCAGCGGCATCGAGCACCAGATTGTCTACGAGCTGGTAGGCGACGAGCTCAGGCGCAGCTACTCCATCAACGGCGGGGCGCCGACGGAGTCCACCGTGGCTGAATTCATTGTCTCCGGCACCAATTGTGAATATAGCGGCGGTGTGCTCACCTTCACCGTAGTCGCCACTGTGGGCGCCGGCTCACAGGAAATAACCGAGACCGGGATATATGAGATTATTCCCCGGCCAAGCGGGCAGAGCTAATAATTGAGCAGAGGGGAGGCTGATGAAGATGAAAAGAATAATAAAGAAGATAATAAGGGGAGAGAAGGGTCAAGCGCTGATGATAACCTTGATTCTGCTCCTTCTGGGCAGTCTAATCACCGTTCCTCTTCTGGGTTTTGTGGGCACCGGGGTGGAAACGGGTGCCGTCTATGAGGAGGACATGCTTGAGCTTTATGCCGCCGATTCCGGTATAGAGGATGCCATACAGCAGATAATAATCGGCGCCGAGGGCTTGCCCAGCGAGACCGACCCGATATGGTCATACCAGATAGCCGACGTGAACGGCAAAGAGGTATACGTTACCATAACCTATCTAGATAACGCCGCTTATAAAATCACCTCCACAGCCGGCAACACTCAAATTACTGTCTTCATTGCCCCGTTGTACGGTGACTATGGCGGCATACTTGATAACGTCATCACCAGTCAGGGCGATTATACATTGCAAGGTCCGACTACTGTTGAGCCCCCAGAGGGAGAAGAGCACGGACCTGTAGACAACTATGAAGGAGACTGGCCTACGCCTGAGCAACTTATCTTATTTTACTCTGAGGATGTAGAAGGTGTAGACCCCTACCCTAGCGGTACTCTGGATGTGGCCGACTATGCTGCTACTGGAATTGGGCCGCTTTATAGAGATGGCACACTATCAATTGTAAACAGTGGGTCTGCGGGGCTAACAGTTTCACTTAATGACACTCTCTATATTACCGGCAACACCCAGATTGGGGCGACAGGACATGATTTCACCCTCAACCTCAACGGGCAGACAATATTCGTCGAGAGTGACGAGACAGGCGGATATGCTCTTCAAATCGGGGGTAAATGCAACCTCACCGGTTCGGGAGTCATTATTGCCATTGGTAGTATTCAATTTAAACCTAATATGAGCTCCGGTCCCTCCGATTACATTCTTGTCATGTCGGTAATAGGTACGACTTATATGCAGCCCAATGGCGATTTTTACGGCACTTTAGCCGGCTCCTCTGAAGTCTATATACAAAATGGTAGTGTCCACTGGTCACAGCCAGGCGAAGGTGGAATAAACTTCCCCGGCGAGGGTGGCAGCGGCAGCGAAGGTACTCAATACCTGATTCACTCTTGGGAGATTGGCCAACCATAGAAAGGCCGAGGGGAGGAGGCGATGAAGATGAAAAGAATAGCCAAGAAGATAATAAGGGGGGAGAAGGGGCAATCACTGATTGCGGTCCTGATTCTGCTCCTCCTGGGCGGTCTGGTCACCGCTCCGGTTCTGAGTTTGGTGACCACCGGTGTGGATACGAATGCCGTCTATGAGGATGACATGAACGAGCTTTACGCCGCCGATGGCGGCATTGAGGACGCCATAAGGAATATAATAGCCGGCGCCGAGGGCTTGCCTAGCGAGAGTGACCCAATAGTGTCATACCAAATAGATGTGAATGACAAAAATGTAGACGTTACCATAACCTACATAGATGACACCACCTATAGAATCACCTCCACCGCCACCACCGATGAAGAATCCAGCACCACCATTGAATCTTACCTTACCTCAAGCGGCGGTTCTGGCATCTTTGACAATGCCATTACCGCCCTCAACGGCGATATAACCCTTGGCGGCAACGCCCGGGTTATCTCATCGCCAACCAGCGGCGAGGGCGATATCTTCGCCAACGGTGACATTAACCTGAGTGGTAACGCCAGAGTAGAAGGCGACGGTACCGCCACCGGAGAAATCGATTTAAGCGGTAACTCCCAAATCGAGGGTGATGAGACCGAAGGCGCGACACCGGTAACTCCGCCCGATATAGACAGCGCCCCATACCTGCAGGAGGCGGAGATGGGCGGCGTCCATGAAGGTAACCTGAGCCTCAGTGGTAACGGCACTTACGACTTAGGGCCGCTGCATATTACCGGAAACCTTTCCATTTCCGGCAACCGCACGGTAACACTGGAAGGAACGGTTTATGTTGATGGCACCATCAGTATGAGCGGTAACACCCGCATCGAGGGCGGGTTTACCATTGTGGCCGATGGCAATATTGGTCTAACGGGAAATAGTAAACTCGACCTTGAGGACATCCCCTTCGTCTTTTCCACCAACGGCAACATTTCAACTACCGGCAATAACTGGACATCAGCCATAGTATACGCCCCTAACGGTCACGTCAACTTGACAGGAAACAGTAGGATATACGGGACTGTGCTCGGGCTTAGCGTTACCGGCTCGGGCAACAACAAGATTGAGTACCCCATAGGGCTGAGCGACAGCGAGAGCCTGCCCGGCACCGGAGATGGCACCTACCAGATTCGCACCTGGGATATCAGTCACCAGCAGGAGTAGTCGATGAGGTTAAGGTTAAGTAGAACAGCTTGGTTAATTCTAGGGGGTGGTATTTTCGTTATCGTCCTGGGTATCCTTCTCTTAGGCTACGGCCGCCTCTCCGGTGAGCACGCCAATGTGGAGGGTGACCTGTCTGCAGCTCAGAATCTCCTGCCCACTGTTGTCTCTGAGAGGGAGTATTGGGAAAACCAACTGGCCCAGTTGGAAGACCAACTGGCTGAAGGCACGTCATCGCTCAACGCCAGCAAGGCGAGATTCCCCCGAAGCGTGGATAGCATTGAATACGATGAGGAGTTATTTATCATTGCTCACGCCCACGACCTGGAAATAGCCAGCATCACCGCCTCAGAGCCTTACCAGGAAGATATACTGGGTATTATCTACACTACCACCATTTTTGAGGTAGAGGTAATGGCAGGGGAGCACTCCTATGTAACCTGGACCCAGGGGCACATCGACCAGGTCGTTGACAATATAGTCGGCTTCCTCAACGCTTTAGTCACCAGCGATTACTTCGATACGGCTTCCATAGACCTGGTAAGTATAATTGCCCCGGCTGATGAAGAAGGGGAGGAAGTAACAGAGCCTTCAGCCATCATCACCCTGGTTATCTACAGTTACCAAGAGGAATAATCATGGCCAAGAAAGTTGTTACCTTATTTATTAGAGATGATTCCGTTAACCTGCTGATAATGGCGGGTAAACGAGTGGAAAAGTGGGCCAGCCTGCCGCTGGAGCCGGGGCTGGTCAGCCAAGGGCTCGTCGTTGAGGAAGCCCAGGTAGCTAACAAGCTTAAGGAGCTATTTAAGCTGGAAAAGATAGCCGCGGGGAGGATTATTGCCGGCTTAAGCGGCCATAACTCCGTATACCGCATAATAAACCTGCCCGAGTTGCCCGAAGCGGTACTGCCTGAGGCGGTCAAGCGTGAGGCCAAAAGGGTGATACCAGTGCCTCTGGAGGAGGTCTACCTTTCCTACCAGCCTCTTCCCCCCACCGAGGGAGAAACACGCCTTTTCCTGGCCGCTTTCCCGCGCAATGCGGCTGACGCCCTGCACCGGACGCTACACCAGGCCGGGCTTCAGCCCTACATCATGGATTTAGCTCCCCTGGCCCTGTGCCGAGCGGTGAATGAACCCAGGTCCATAATCGTAAACACCAAGTCAGACAACACCGACATTATAGTGATGACGGAGAGAATACCCCAGGTAATCCACAGGCTATCCCTACCTGGTGAGGCTGAATCGTCAGCGGAAAGGTTATCAGCCATAGCCGAAGAGATTGACCGGACGATTACCTTCTACAATTCCAGCCACCAGGATGCGCCCTTAGATTCAACGGTGCCCATGCTGGTCTGCGGCGACCTGGCCGGGGAACCGGAGAGTTGGGAATCGCTGGCTGGCAAGTCGGGGTGCACCGTCTCAGTACTGCCCTCGCCCGTGGAAACCCCCGATGGCTTTAACCCCAACGGGTTTATGGTCAACATAGGGCTGGCCCTTAAGGAGCTGCTGGCCGAAAGAGGAGAGTCTAACTTTTCCCTGGTCAACCTCAACACCATGCCCGAGGTTTACCGGCCCAAGCCCGTCCGCTTACCGAACATCTTTGCCCCCGTTGCCCTAGCCGTCGGTATCAGCATACTCCTCGGCGTGGGATTCCTCGTCTTCAACACGGCTTCTCACACCGGCGTATTGCGCTCCGAACTGGAGTCCCTGGAGAGCCTTATCGCCCAGGAGACGGCGACAACAGGCTTACTGCAGAGCCAGGTTACGCTCATAGAGCCGCAGATTACGGAGGTAGAGGCTACCAGAGATATCTTTGACGGCACCTTCAACACCCTGGCCGATATTCGCATAGAGGTTAACGCCGATGTGAGCCAGATTGTAACCTCCTGCCCCACGGAGATAGGCCTGACCGGGGTTGACCACGTGATTAATAGCGCCACCGTAGGCGGCGTGTCCCCGACCGAGCACAGCATCTTCGTATACGCCAGAAGTCTAAGAGCCAGCGGACGGTTTTCCACGGTGACTATCTCCTCCATAGAAGCTATAGAGGAAGAGGGGGAGGTCACCGGCTTTGAATTTGAGATTCTCCTGGGACCCAAGGAATAAGAGAAGTGGATATTTTGGCTTTACTTCATACAGCCAAGTCAAAGGCGGCCTCGGACGTGCACCTGGTTGTCTCCAGTCCGCCGCTGCTGCGCATTGACGGCTCGCTAACGCCGGTGGACAGCACCGCGCCGCTCAGTGAGGACGATATAAGCCAGGCTTTCAACCAGATAACCACCGCCGAGCAAAGGGAGGACTTCAACAAGAACCTGGAGCTCGATTTTAGCTACGTCCTGCCCGATATCGGTCACGTGCGCTGCAACGCCGCTCAACAGCGCGGGGCTATCAGCCTTGCCCTGCGCCTTTTGCCCCCGGAAGTCCCCACCATAGATGAGATGGAGCTGCCGGCGATATGCAAGGAGCTGGCCATGAAGCCGAGGGGGCTGGTAATAGTTACCGGACCTACCGGCAGCGGTAAGAGCACCACCCTGGCGGCTATGATTAACCACCTGAATACCAATGAAAGCCGCCATATAGTCACTATTGAAGACCCCATAGAATACGTATACACCAGTAAAAAGTGCGCAATAACCCAGCGCCAGTTAGGCAGCGATACCGTATCCTTTGCCGCCGCCTTAAAGCACGTCCTGAGGCAGGACCCCGATGTGATTCTGGTGGGAGAGATGAGGGACCTGGATACGGCAGCGGCGGCGCTTACCATAGCCGAGACCGGCCACCTGGTATTAACCACCGGTCATGCCCCCAGCGCCACTCAAGCCATGGAGAGAGTAATAGACCTGTTCCCCCCCGATGAGCGTCACCTGGCCCAGACGCGGTTAGCTTCTCTGCTGATTGCTGTGCTATGTCAGGTGCTCGTCCCCCGGGCTAACGGCTCGGGCAGGACAGTCGCCGTTGAGATTATGCTGGCTAATCCACCGGTGAGAAACCTCATCCGTGAGGGCAAAATCTACCAGCTGCCCAATGTAATCCGCACTCACCGGGAAATAGGCATGATCTCACTGGATGAAGCCCTGGTCAACCTCTATCTTAAAAAGACCATCACCGGTGAAGTCCTGCTCGCTACCTGCAACGACCGCCAGGAAGTAGAAAAGCTCATCGGCAAGGTCGAGGTCAAATAACCTCTTAAATCTTTAAAAGCCCTCCCCCTAATAATTACCCCCCGCTAAACGGCCTTCTTCCCCCATGGCGACAAGCCGATAATAACAGAAAAGCTCATTGGCAAGGCCTTAAAAGATAACCTCACCAATAAGCTTTTCTAACTTGCTTTTGCTATCAGCCAGGGCTTCGAAGCCCTCTAGCTATGATTACAAATGAGTGCCTTGGCTAGTTCAGATGGCTAGGATTTACTCAGCTACTGCTGGACAAGGTGAAGACTGCGTTACGGTGCAGTTAGGATAAGTGCCACCAAAGGTGTAGCCGCCCATTAACTCGCTCATGGGGCTCTCAAAGTAAACAGCCAGCTGAGTTAAATAGTCAGCAGTAGTGGGGCAGGCTTGATTCTCGGCAACATAGGCCATGGTAGCAGTTGCCATCATTCGGTCTTCAATGTCACACGCCTCATCTTGGCCCTGACCGAAGAAACGGCCAAAGTTAGGCACCACTATTGCCGCCAGGATACCGAGGATAGCAATCACCACCAGCAACTCAATCAGGGTGAACCCCTTCTCGCCATAGCGAAAGCTCTTGAATAACCGCTTTAGTCTCATTTGTCACCTCCCTTCTCTTGGTTATTTAGACTCAATTTAGCCTAACTATTGTTAGGTATGTTCATGATATAATCTGCCCCTTTTAGGGTCAATAGTCCGTTAGTAACGGTTAGCGGCGATAACGTATAGTCATATGGGGCTAATAATGGGAGGCTTTTGCTGTCAGTAGTCCGATAGTAATGGTTGGAGGGCGTTAAAAAGGGCTGAAAATAGCGTTTTAAGGAGGGGCTAGCCAGAGGGCTTATAATTCCTTGGCTTCAAAGACCTTGATTCTCTGCCTCTGGGCGAACTGGTTGGCTTCCTTGGCCAGGCCGGGAACGGCGATGAAGACCTTGTCCATGATGCCTATATCATAGGCCTTATTATCAAAAGCGAATACCTTGTCCAGTCCCACCGCTCCCCTGGCCGCCTCGGTGCCGATGGCGATATCATGGACAACAATGCCGTCATCCCTGGTAGCCAGTATATCTATTTCATGAGTCGCCCCGGAGCGGCCGCTAACCTTAGCCTTCTCCTTCACCTCGTAGCCGCACCGCTTCAAGTATTCTATGAGCTGGGCTTTGGACTTAACGGCAAAGGGCTCTTTGGGCGCTTCCACGGCGGGCTTGGCGGCACTGCTGGCCAGCACTGTCTCCAGGCTCTTAATCTCGAGCACCTTTATCCTCTGCTGGCTGGCAAACTTCTCGGCTTCCTTGGTCAACCCGGGGAGGACGACCAGGACTTTATCATGAATGCCGATATCATAGACCTTATCATCAAAGTCACACACCTCCCCCAGCTCTATCGCCTCGCCGGCTACCTTAATGCCGATGGCAATATCATGGACAACGATGCCGTCGTCCTTGGTAGCCATTATATCTATGCTGTGCTCCGCCCCGGAACGGCCCTTGACGACGGCGTCTTCCTTTACTTCGTAGCCGAGCCGCTTCAGAGATTGTATGAGCTGTGCTTTGGGCTTGGCCTCAAACTCCAGCCAGCCCCTCTTTGCCTCGTTAAAACTATAAGAATAGATAATTACCTCTTCAATTCTATCCTGGGGGGTGAGGGCATCGCACTTCAGGCAGCGCCATTGTATCTCCGGCTGGCTGAATATCTCGGAGCAATCGTAGCACTTGCACATCAAGCCCAGGCTCTGGTAGTCACCGCCGCCGATGCGCAGTTCCACACCGCACCGTGGGCAGATATAGCCCTCACCGGAAACAAACTCGTCCTCCAGCCCGCCGAACTTGCAGGAGAGGTGCTCAAAGACGCGGCCCCGGGCAAAGTTCCCCGAGCCGCATTGGGGACAACAGCTGTAGGGTCTTATATTCACCGAGCGGCACTGGGGGCAGCGGAGCAGTCTATCAAAGAAGTTTCTTACCAGCGTGTCCTTAGAAACTAAGGATTCCAGAATCGATAATACTTCCCTGCCCTTGACCTTTAAGGCTTGCTCCACCACCGGGTAGCTGAAGCCCAGCTCGCTGGTGAAATCAAGCTCCGGTCTAATGTCAACAATCCTCCCCGCCAGCAGCTCGGCCACCAGTTTCTTCACCCCTTCATTCCCTACCCCGCTGGCGGCTGGTGGGATTTCGGCTGCCCTGGGATTATCGCCTGTCGGCTGGCTCACTTCTGCCATTTTACGGCTCCAAACAACTTAAGCAGTTAAAGCCCAGTATAGTTTGACCGATAGTAAAAGTCAATATTACTTTCCTACTGCCTGGCTGTATTGACTTTAGCCGCCGAAGCGTAGAAAATAGAGAGCGTAATGGAAGCCGCTCTTATAGTTATCTTCATCCTCGTCGGGATGACCATAGCCAGCTTCCTCAATGTCTGCATCGACCGCCTGCCCGCCAACGAGTCGCTGATTTTCCCCGCCTCTCACTGCGCCTCCTGCCAGCGCCGCCTGACGGTAAAAGACCTGATTCCCGTTTTCAGCTACCTGTGGCTGCGCGGCCGCTGCCGCTACTGCCAGGCCCAAATCCCCAGGCGCATACTCTGGGTGGAGCTCGGCACCGGCCTCCTTTTCGGCTACCTCTACTGGCACTACGGCTTGAGCGCCGAGCTGACTATCGCCGCCTTCTACAGCTGTCTTTTCATCGTGCTTATGGTCATCGACCTGGAGCGGGGGCTTATCCTGAATAAGATAGTCTACCCGGCTATGGGGGTGGCTCTGCTCCTCAGCACCTTCTTCAGCATCTTCCTGCCCGATATAGAGATTGTCCCCTTCATCGGCAGGGCGGCTATCGGCGGCGGCATGGGGCTGGTGGTTTTCTTTCTCATAGTCATTATCTCCCGGGGGGGGATGGGCTGGGGAGACGTTAAGCTGGCGGCGCTAATCGGCCTGGTCACCG
>DUEC01000015.1 GCA_011176635.1 Dehalococcoidia bacterium
TGCCGGTCTGTGCTCGGTGGCCTGGACTGACGCCTTCCAGGTGATAATCATGATTACGGTCTCGGCGGCGGTGCTGGGGGTGGTGATTTCTTCGCTGGGCGGTTTCGGCTCCTTTTTCGATAGGCTGGAATCGGCCGTACCCGGGCTTTTAACCGTGCCCACGGCGGGAGGGGCGTGGAACATCAACATGTTCATCGGTCTGGCCCTCCCCTGGCTCTTCTTCTTAATCTCCAACCCTCAGGTGAGCCAGCGGCTTTTTATCCCCAAGTCGGTGACCGCCATGAAGCAGATGCTGGGCGGCTTTCTCATCTTTGGCTTCATCTATACCCTGATATCGGTGCTATGGGGTTTCAGCGCCACCCTGCTGGTTCCGGGACTGGAGAACCCGGACCTGGCGACGCCCACCCTGCTCACCCTGCCCATAATACCGACGGGGCTGGCTATAGTCGTCATGATTGGCATTACTGCCGCCGCCATCTCCACCATTGATTCCATCCTGCTGACGCTGTCTTCGGTCTGGGCGCGCGATATCCACAAAGGTCTTATCAACCCCGGGGTCTCGGAGAAGGGTCAGCTTAAGATAGGGCAGTGGGTTATCCCCATTATGGCTATCATCGCCTTTCTTTTTGCCTGGTGGGTGGCTGAACAACCGGGGGGAAGTTTGGAGCTCATGATTTCTCCCCTCGCTGCCGCCGCCTCGGCTGGTCTCTTGATGGCGGTGCCGACTATATTTGGCGCCTTCTTCTGGAAGCGGGGGACCGCCTTCGGCGCCATGTTCAGCATGATAGTCGGCGCTATCATTGTTTTGGTCTTTCAGATAACCGGTTGGAAGCCTCTGGGCTGGTGGCCGGGGGTCTGGGGGTTTGTCGTCTGCGTGCCGCTCTTTATCGGCATAAGTCTGGCCACCAAACCGCCCCGGGATAGGGCGGAGGAGTTTATCGGCTACCTCAAGGGAGCGCTTAAAAAGGGCAGATTTATCTAGGGTCGGCTTTTGTCTGGGGTATTGACAGAATCTGGAGAGGGGACTACATTAAAAGCAGTATACGCTTAAGTTTAGGGGGATGATGTGGAGGGAACAAGGGGCACCGGAACCGCTAACAAATATGGCGGTGGCTGGTGCCTTTTTTGTTTGTACTAAGGACTTACCAGGCTGTTTGTTTTAATAAAGGAATGACACGGTGAAAGGGGGAAATCGATGAAAATTTGCCTAGCCGCAGCGCTAGCCATTGTCTTGTTATTAATACCAGCTACTCCTGCCCTTGCTGATGGGGGATTTTTTGTCCTGGACCCCTCGAGAGATATCTATCAGCCTGCTCAGAAAGCAATTATACTCTACGAAAATAACCGAGAAACCTTGATTCTGCAGGTCAAATATGAGGGCGATGCCGATGAATTCGCCTGGGTTATACCCGTGCCCAATTATCCCGATGTAGACGTTGCCGAGCCTGAGCTATTCCGGGAGTTGGCTGAGCTCACCGAGGTGGAAGTTCACTTCGGCGGCTGTGGATGTGGTTTTCTGGCAGGACCTGGGGCGGGGGTTGAGGTTTGGGAAGAAATGGTCGTTGGGCCCTACGATGTAGCCATTCTGTCGGCTAGCTCTTCAGAGGCTTTAATAGACTGGCTGAATGCCAACGGGTACTTCTTCCCGGAAGAGGGGGAGGGGATTATCGATAGCTATGTCGCTCAAAGCGGAGAGTGGTACTTTGTAGCTACCAAGATTAATGCCGAGGCGGAAGCCACCGGTTTAGCTGAGGGGACGATTCAGCCCCTAAGATTGAGTTTTGACTCGGATGAAATATTCTATCCCCTCCGGATTACCTCTTTGAGTTCAGATAGATGCGAAGTCCTTTTATATGTGTTCGCCGACCAAAAAGTAGTGCCCGTAGAGTATCAGTACCTTTCCCTTAACACCCCGGAGCAGGTCTACTATTTAGACCCCGAGGAAGATGTGTTCTACCTGGAACACGGCGAACAGATATTCCTTGGGGACTTGGGCTTATATTATCATCTATATGAATTACTAGACACCTCTTTGTGGGGTAACCAATACTATCTGACCAAAATGAGAGGCGAAATTAACGCTGATAACATGGTTGATATTGAGCTTATCCCCTATGAGGAGGAACGCTATTTGGACTCAGATGGGGATGGCTGGAGCGATGGAGAAGAAGCGATTGCCGGGACGGACCCCAACGAGGTTGATACCGATGGCGATGGGATAATGGACCCCGTAGACCCGCGCCCGTTGAAAAGAAGGTCACCTCTTAGCTGTGGTTTGCTGTTTATAATCGTTCCCTCGTTGACAGCTGGTTTATGTATATGGCTGATACGTCGGAGAAAATCAGCCGCCGGGAATTGACCAGGCGAGGAGTTGAAAGAGCCCAAAACTTACAGCTATGCTCAGGGGTTTATCTTTTTAGGGGTATTGACAAAGGGCAAGAGTGGTGTTATTTTGTGCCCATTAGGGTGCTTGAACGACCGCATAGCCCGGGCTGGGGCTTAGTGGAGGGGAAAAGAGATGGAACAGGGGCACCGAACCGCTGATTGATACGGCGGTGGCGGGTGCCCTTTTTAGTTGGGGTGAGGCTCTAAACTCTTTGTCTCTGAAGCGGTGAGAATGAGCGAATACTGGCAAGGCAGAGGCCATCCCTGGGAATATGACCCGGGACCGCCCAAAAACCGAAGCTGGGCGCGTTTGTTTGCCAGAACGCCTAATTACCGGGGGCTGGGCAAGGCGGCCACCGGCAGCGAGAGGTTCCGCTGGCATTTCGGGCCGATGTTCTACCGGGGCCGCCTTAAAGATAATTCGGTTAAGGTCCTGGTCATCGGGCAGGAAGGCGCTCAGGATGAGTCGCTTTCTCATCGCTCCTTTACCGGCGGCACCGGCGCCAGGATGCAGCACTTTCTTAATTATATCGGCATAACCGAGTCATACCTGTTTCTAAACACATTTGTCTACCCGATTTATGGGCAGTATGTTTCTTCACTCCAGTGGCTGGCTCAAGACCCCGACTCGCCGATTGTGCAGCACCGGCACCAGATTTTTGACTACGCGCTGGAGAGAAACGACGTGCACCTGGTTATTGCCGTGGGCAATGCCGCCAAGGAGAGCGTGGTCAGCTGGGTTGAGTGGCGGGGCGGGAGCTGCCCTCAAGGTATCAAAGACATAAGCCAGTGCACCGCCAGCAACCTCGACCCCTCGACCAAAATCTTAGGCGTTGTGCATCCCGGTGGGGCGGGGAAGGGGGGTGCCCTCGATGCCATCAAAGAAGATTTCAGAAAGGCTATGCAAAAGATTAAGGGCTGGATGGATGCCGACCCCAACTGGTTGCCCCCCGACCCCTCGGGCTCAAGGCAGTTCGCTCAGCCCTATGAATACGAAAGTGCCCCCATTCCCTTCGCCGATTTCAGTTACGGCTTCCCCTTGAGGCTGGGCCGGGGCGGGACTTCGAGCAACCGGATGGACGAACAGCGCTCTATCCAGCTTTTCTCTGCGGCTGGTAAATACAACGCCCGAGGTGCTTCGCTGACCTACGGCTATCAAGGGGAGGGGAGCCAGGAGGGCTACTCCCAGGAAGCCAGAGACCTGCCCTACGAGCCGCCCAAGGCCCGCTATCGGGATTACGATAAGGGGCCGGGGAAGCAGTGGACCAGGCTCCTGATGGGCGGAAACAGCGGCTTGGAATGGCCTGATTTTGGGGCTATGGGGGCGGTGGCCCATCCTTCATTCGGTTATGGTGCCATCTATCGCGGACGGCCCTCCAGCGCCAGTGTTCTGCTCCTTGCCGACCAGCAATCGCACGACGATTCATTCACCGGCCGCGCCCTTTCCGGCGAGAGCGGTCAGCGCATGCAAGCCTTCCTTCAAGCGATGGGGATAATAAAGAGATATGTAATCATAAGAGTCCTGCCCATAGATACCCTCGATTTCGATGAGAGTATCACCAATAGCATCTTAAGCCACCCTCAGACCATCAAGGTCTATCAGGCAATCCTGGATAGAATAATCAGCCGCAATAAGAAATTAAGGCTGATATTGACCTTTGGCCCCAATTCCAGGAGGCTGGTCCAGAGCCTGGACAGGGGCAACCTATCATTGGTGAGTCTAGGGGCCTGGAAGGAAGGCTCGGCTCTGTCTGACTGGCAAAGCAAGCTATCCGCCATCAGTCAGATTGGTTACGAAAAAGAGATGCCTAGCCCCTCGTTTAGCTACGACGGCGCTAGGAGCCAGATACCTCGCTTCGACCTGCCCTACGGCGTGCTCCGCTGGATTGGCACCTCCGGCGACCGGGGCAGCCGACCCATAGATGATACAACTCAGCAACCATCGCCCGATTACTACAAGATATATATGCCCGACTGGGCCTATCAGCTGGAACCGCCGCCGCTATCGAAAAAAGAGCAACAGGCTGTCGACAGTGCCTCCTAATACGATGATAAGGAGTTGAAACAATGCCTTCGCTACCAATCGACCCCTTAAGCGGACCCCGCTACGCCCTGGAAGGGAGAATCGTTACCATGGACGCCGGCTTTCGGATATTGGAACGCGGCGTCATCTACATCGATGCCGGCAAAATCGCCGCCGTCAAACCGGCTGGCGAACCGCCACCGGAGGGCTTTAAGGGCTGCCCCCTGATTCGTACCGGTGACACCATTTACCCCGGCCTCATCGAGCTCCATAACCACCTTAGTTATAACATCCTGCCGATATGGCAGGTGCCCAAGCAGTACGCCAACCGCTCCCAGTGGGGCCGGCACCCCGACTACCGCAAGCTCATCAGTGGGCCCATGGGCGTTCTGGGCCGTACCAAGGGCTATGTCGAAGCCATCGTCCGCTACGTGGAGTGCAAGTGCTTGCTCGGCGGCGTGACCACCTCGCAGGGCATCGCCCTCTTCAGCAACGCCGGGATTAGAAAATACTATCGCGGCATTATCCGTAACGTTGAGGAGACCAACGATGACGCACTGCCCGAGGCCGGGACCAAGATATCCGATGTCGAGGCCAAGGACGCGGCTAAGTTTCTGGGGCGATTAGAGAAAAGCACCTGCCTGCTGTTGCACCTCAGTGAAGGCATAGACGAACGGGCCCACCAGCACTTCGAGGCCCTGCACCTGCCCGACGGCACCTGGGCCATCACGCCGGCGCTTTCCGGCATCCACAGCGCCGCCCTCCACGCCGAGGACTTCCAGACAATGCAAGAGCACGGCGGCTCCATGATATGGTCGCCGCTTAGCAACTACCTGCTCTATGGCGATACCGCCGATATCGAAGCCGCCAGGGATGCCGGTGTGCTTATCAGCATCGGCTCGGACTGGTCGCCATCGGGGAGCAAGAACCTGCTCGGCGAGCTGAAGGTAGCCCACCTGGTCAGCCAGGAGCAGGGAGGCGTCTTTACCAATCGCCAGCTCCTGGCCATGGCCACGACCAATGCCGCCAAAATCCTGAAATGGGAGAAGGCTATCGGCTCTATAGAAGCGGGCAAGCGTGCCGACCTGCTGGTACTCAACGGCCGCAGGGGCGACCCCTACGACCACCTAATCGACAGCCGCGAGACCTCGGTTACCCTGGTGGTCATCAACGGCGTCCCCCGCTATGGGCAAAAGCGCCTCATGAAGCGCTTTGGGGACGGCGGCGAGGAGTGGACGGTGGGCCAGTCAAAGCGGGTGCTTAATCTTAAACAGGAGACGGCTGACTCAATCGTCGGGGCGCTCACCCTGCGCCAGGCTTGCGATAGGCTAAGCGACGGCTTACAGCGCCTGGGCGAGCTGGCCCTTGAAGAAGAAAGCACGGCGGCGGCGCTGGCTTCGGGCGCCATCCAACCGCCGACGGAAGAGACCTGGTCGCTGGAGCTAGAGCATGACGACCCAGGCGGGACATCCCAGCGCCCCCACCTCCCCCTTGCCGCCACCGGAGAGTTCACCGGGATGCTGGAACCGCTGGACTTTTTCACCGCTGGTGTTCCGCTCTCCGAATTGCTGGAGCCGGTAGAGCTGGACGAGATTGCCGTTGAGGACGACCCCGAGTTTTTCGAGCGCCTGGCCTTACAGCTTAATCTGCCTAACTTCATCAAAACGGGACTGCCGCCCCTCTATGGGAAAAAGCCGGCGGTGCCTAAGAGCGCCAGCTTCGTCAAGAAGGCGAACGAAGCCGTCAAGTCCCAACTGGAGACCACTACCGACCTGCCCACCTTCTTGAAGATGGCCGGAGAGTTGACCCTGGAGGACCGCCAGCTCTTGGTCGGGCAGGCGTTGTTGTTATTGGAACAGGCTTACGTCCACCTGCCGTTAAAGCGTTCCATGCACGCCGTGGACCCGATTCAGCGCTTGAAGCTGCTTCAGTACCGCCTTTCCCAGCTTTCCGGGGACAGGCTGCCGCCCGAGATTCAGTTCCACAACGAGATGACCGATATTTTCACCTCGCTGCGCGACCTGCACACCAACTACCTGCTGCCGGCGCCGTTTAAGGATAAGGTGGCTTATCTGCCTTTCCTGGTGGAGGAGTGCTACCAGGACGGGGAGCCGAAGTATATCGTCTCCAAGCTAATCGGCGGCTTAAAGCACGATACCTTTAAGCCCGGAGTCGAGATTCTCTACTGGAACGGGATACCGATTAGAAAGGCTATTGAAATCAACGCCGCGCGGCAGGCTGGTAGTAATGCGGCGGCCCGCTTCGGCCGGGGGCTTAGCGCCCTGACGGTCAGGCCCATGGTGCGCATGCTGCCGCCGGACGAAGAGTGGGTCACCATAACCTATCGCTCAAGCGGCGGCAAAGAGCTGGAGTTCAAACAGGATTGGCTTATATTCTCGCCGGACCGAAGCGGCGGCATCGACCCCGATTCGGTAAAGGATAAGGGGGTGACTGCCCTCGGCTTCGACCTGCAGGCCGACGTCACCAATCAGGCCAAGAAGGTCTTGTTCGTCCCCAAGGCGGTTGCCGCCCAGAAAGAGATGGCCAAGCGCGCCAGGCCGCTGGCGGCGACGGAATCGACTATGCCCACCGTCTTCTACCACAAAGCTGTTGCTACCAAGCACGGGAAATTCGGCTATATCCGCATTTTCACCTTCAACGTGCCCGACGCCGACGAATTCGTCGATGAGTTCGTGCGCCTGGCCAAGTCACTGCCCCAGAACGGCCTAATCGTTGACGTGCGCGGTAACGGCGGCGGGCTGATTTACGCCGCCGAACGCCTGCTGCAGGTGCTGACGCCGCGGCACATAGCCCCGGAGCGGGCGCAGTTCATCACCACCCCCCTGGTGCTGGATATCTGCCGCCGCCACGCCCCCTCGCCCTTAAGCCCCGATTTCGACCTCAAACCCTGGATAGAGTCCATAGAGCAGGCCGTGGAAACGGGGGCGACCTACTCGCAGGGCCACCCCATCACCGACGAAGATTCCTGCAATGAAAGAGGCCAGAAGTATCAGGGGCCGGTGCTGTTGATAACCGACGCCCTGTGCTATAGCGCCACCGATATCTTTGCCGCTGGTTTCCAGGACCACAAGATAGGGCCTATTCTCGGCGTGCACGGTAACACCGGCGCCGGCGGCGCCAATGTCTGGACGCACCGGCTACTGCGCACCCTGACGGGCGATGCCGAATCACCCTTCAAGCCCCTGCCCAACGGGGCTGGTATGCGCGTCGCTATCCGCCAGACCCTGCGCGTCGGGGAGCGGGCCGGCCTGCCGATTGAAGACCTGGGCGTTGTCCCCGACTTCGTACACGAGATGACCAGGGATGATACGCTCAAGGGCAATGTAGACCTGATAGAGCACGCCGGGGAAATCTTAAGCCAGGGGAAGCGGTATACCCTCTCCGCTGAGGTGGAATCAATCTCCGACAGGGGGCTGAAGTTCAAGGTTAAGACGCAGAATCTCTCCCGGCTCGATGTTTACCTCGACTGGCGGCCCCAGCAGTCGCTTGATGTTGAGGACGGCACCAGCCAACTCAAGATACAGCCTTCGTCACCGGGCGCAGCCAGGCTAAGACTGCTCGGCTATGACGGTGAAAAACTGGCCGCTGCCTGCTCCCGTGAGCTCCGCTGGCCGCGCTCTTAAAGGGGCATATCTTCCGCGCCGGCCCAGTCGGTGTCTCTATAGCACTTCTTGACAAAGTTTCAGAAGGGGGGCTATACTTTTTTCCCTGCTTGTAAACGGTCTTAAACAGCGCTATTTGGCTTTATCACGCGGTCTGGAGGTGGTGTGAATGGAAAAAGAGGCTAGGTCTAAGAAGCTCCTGGTGGCCGATGGCGGGGAGGGTAGCCGAGTTCTGGTGGCCAAGCTGAACGAGAAGTTGGCTGAGCTGGAGAGGTCGGAGGAGGCGCTCAAAAGAGCTGAACAGGAAAAGGCTGTCATTCTCAATAGCTTGAGCGAACTTGTCATATTTCAGGATCTGAATCATCGGATGATATGGACAAACAAGGCCGCTGGTGAATCGGTCGGCATGTCTTCCCAGCAGATGGTGGGGCGGTATTGCCATGAGGTATGGGGTGAGAGCGGTGAACCCTGCCAAGGCTGCCCGCTGGAAAAAGTTAGCCAAACGGGAAAACCGCAAGCCGCTGAAATGACCACCCCTGATGGCAGGATGTGGTATGTAAGAGGCTACCCGGTTCGGGATGCCAATGGCGAAATCACTAGCGTGGTGGAGGTAGTCGAGGACATCACCGAGAGCAAGCAGGCGGAGAAGGCACTAAAGGAGAGCGAGGCCTTCCAGTCCGGGCTGCTGGCTAACTCCGCCACCCCGATAAGCGTCGTCGAAGCCGATGTTTCGCTAAGATACGTCAGTCCGGCGCTGGTAAAGCTGACCGGTTTTTCAGCCAAGGAGCTTATCGGTCGGAAACCGCCCTACCCCTACTGGCCCAAGGAAGGCCAGGCCGAGGCCCTGAAGGGCTTAAAGAGAGCCATGCGCCAGGGAGGGAAGGGGGCATTAAAGCTCTACCAGAAGAAGAGCGGGGAGAGATTCTGGGTGGAGATAACCTCGACACCGGTGCGGAAGGACGGTAAGTTCCAGTACTTGCTGACCAACTGGGTCGACGTCACCGAGCGCAAGCTGGCGGAAGAGGCGCTGAAGGAGTCTGAGGAGAAGTATAAGACCCTGGTCGAAGCTACCAGCGATGTAATATGGGAAGTGGATACCGAGGGGCGGTTTACCTTCGTCAGCCCCAAGATTAAGGATATCCTGGGTTATGAGGTGGATGAGGTGGTGGGTAAGAAGAGGACTCTAGACATCATCGCTAAAGAGGAATCTAGTAAATGGCTTAAGCGTTTAAAGCAGATTAATGCCAAGAGGGTGCCCTTCTCTGGCCTGGAGATTACCCATCTCCATAAGAATGGCCGCCGGGTTATCTGTGAGATCAGCGGCATTCCCCTTTTTGATAGCGCGGGAGAGTTCAAGGGGTATATCGGTATTGATAGGGACATCACTGAGCGCCGACACATTCAGGAACAGCTCGCTATCACTGACCGGCTGGCTTCGGTCGGCGAGTTGGCCGCGGGCATCGCCCATGAGCTGAATAACCCGCTGACCGGTGTAATTGGTTTCTCCCAGCTGCTCCTGGAAAAGGAGGTGCCGGAAGATATTAGGCAGGATTTGCATACGGTCTATAGTGAAGCCCAGCGCGCCTCTCAGGTGGTGAATAATCTGCTCACTTTCGCTCGAAAGCATGTTGCCGTTAAACAGATCTTGAATATAAACGACGTTATCAGTAAGGTGCTGGAGCTGCGTGCCTATGAGCAGAGGGTGGAAAATATCAAGGTCAAAAGCCTCTTTGAGCCCGGACTGCCCGAGGTTATGGCTGACTATTTTCAATTGCAGCAGGTGTTTCTTAACATTATCATCAATGCCGAGTATTTCATGATTGAGGCACATAGTAGAGGTAAGCTAACTATCACCACTGAAAGGGTGGGGGGTGTTATCAGGGCTTCCTTTGCTGATGACGGCCCCGGTATCGCCAAGGATGACCTGAGACACATCTTTGATCCTTTTTTCACCACCAAAGAGGTGGGCAAGGGGACGGGGCTGGGCTTGAGCATCTGCCACGGGATCATAGCCGAACACGGCGGCCGTATATATGTCGAAAGCGAATTTGGTAAAGGCGCCACCTTTACTGTGGAACTACCTATCAGCGCGGCTGCGGGGAAATGATGGCTAAACAAGGGGAAATACTCATCGTTGACGACGAGGAAGCAATCAGGCGGCTGCTGCGCCAGAAGCTTTCCGGCGAGGGCTACCACTGCCAGGAAGCTGGTAACGCTGGGCAGGCGCTGGAGAAGCTGAAAGCCGGTACCACCGAGCTGGTTATTCTGGATATAAAGATGCCGGGTAAACCGGGGACAAAGCTACTGCCTGAAATAAAAGCCAGCTATCCCGATACGGCGGTCATCATGGCTACCGCCATAGCCGATGCCAGCATCGCTATCAACTGCATGAAGCAGGGCGCTTATGATTATATAACCAAGCCCTTCAACCTGGACGAGGTTAGTCTGAGCGTAAACCGGGCCCTGGAGAAAAGGAGGCTGGAACTTGAGAACAGAGACTACCAGCAGCACCTGGAGCAGAGGGTGAGGGAGCAAGCCGATAAAATCCGTGCCTCTTTTTTCAATGCCATCACTGCCCTGGCCTACGCTCTGGAAGCCAAGGACGTCTATACCAGCGGCCACTCGCAGCGGGTAACGGAGGTATCGGTAGACATAGCCAAGGAGTTGGGCCTGCCCAAAGAGAGCCTTGAGAAGATACGGCTGGCGGGGCTGGTCCATGATATCGGCAAGATAGGTATCAGGGAATCAGTGCTGAACAAGCCAGGCAGCCTCACTGTTGAAGAGTTTAAGCATGTCAGGTTGCACAGCGAGACCGGTGAACGCATCCTGAATCCAATCGCCGAGGACAAGGAAATTCTAAGCGCCGTCCGCCATCACCATGAGCGCTATGATGGCAAGGGTTATCCCGATGGCTTGAAGGGCGAGCAAATACCGCAGCTGGCCCGGATTATAGCGGTAGCGGATACGTTTGATGCCATGACCTCCGAGCGCCCCTACCGTAAGGCAATGAGTAGGGAGGCGGCTTGCGCTGAGATAGAGCGTTGCCGGGGCACCCAGTTCGACCCCGAAGTGGCTGACGTCTTTCTGGAAGTCTGGCGGCTGGCCAGTAAGACGGCCTAACCTTGGAGCAGATATAAAAACTGGCAGCGGAGGGATTCGAACCCACGACCAAAGGCTTATGAGTCCTCTGCTCTACCACTGAGCTACGCTGCCGTAGGCAGAATATAGCACGCTCGGCTCTTTAGTGTCAATTCCACCTTTTGATGATGTGCACGGCGGTAGCTTTGAAGGTAGCGTAGACCTTTTTATCGACCGCCAGGCCCAGGTCTTCCGCTGACCTCTTAGTGACGACGGCTAAGAGGGGAAAGCCGCAAGCCAATTCGACCCTCACCAGCGCCCCCACCGGGAATACTCTGGCTATCCTGCCCTCGAAGTTGTTGCGGGCGCTGCTGGCGTCCTTGCGGGGGGAGAGGGTTATATCCTCGGGGCGGATAAGGACATGGACTTCTTCGCCGATGCCGTATTCCGAGATTGCCTGGATGAGACTGCCGCTGACATCGATGGTGACCAGCTCGTTATCCCTATTTACTATTATCCCGCTTAAGATATTATCGACGCCGACGAACTGGGCGACCTCTTTGTTTTCCGGGGTGCTGAATATGCCGGCGGGACTGCCTACCTGGAGCACCTGGCCGTTCATTATTACCCCTATCCTGCCGGCGAGGCGCTGGCCCTGCGACATATTATGGGTTGCCATCACCACCGTTGTTTTTTGCTCGCCGATGATGTGCGCCAGCACCTCCTCTATTTTTGAGGCGGAGACCGGGTCCAGGTTAGCCGTGGGCTCGTCAAGAAAGAGCACCTCGGGCTTAACCGCCAGAGCCCGGGCTATGGCTACCCGCTGTGTTTCACCCCCGGAGAGGGTCCGGGCATCCCGGCTTGAGTATTCAGCCATGCCGGACAGCTCCAGGGCCTGGTTTACCCTCTGGCGGACGACGGCTTCTTTCTCCCGCCGCCACTTAAGCCCACAGGCGACATTGTCATAGACGCTCATGTTGAACACGGTCGGTTTCTGCAGGACGAACGACATGCGCCGGCGTGCCTGCAGGCGCAGGCTTTTGTTGGCGGTTACATCCCTGCCGTCAAAATAGATGCGGCCTGAGGCCGGCGCTTCCAGCAGGTCGAGCAAGCGCAGCAGTGTGGTCTTGCCGGCGCCGGTAGGCCCAATCAGGGCGAAAACCTCGCCCCGCTTGATACTCAGGCTCACGTCTTTAAGAACGTACTTCCCGGAGTATTTCTGGCCGATATTGACTGTTTCTAGCAAGCTCATCGTTATTTCTGCTGAATCCTGTTTAACACCAGGTTTATCGCCAGGGCGATGATGATAAGGATTATGCCCAGTGCCAGCGCCAGCTCTATGTCGCCCTTGGATGTTTCTAAGGAGATGGCGGTGGTGATGGTCCGGGTGAATCCGGCGATGTTGCCGCCGACCATGAGGGAAAGCCCGACCTCGGAGATTGCCCGCCCGAAGCCCATTATCAGCCCGGCCAGCACGGCAAATCTGGCTTCCCTGAGGGTTATGACCGCCGTCTGGAAGGTGTTGGCGCCGAGGGAGACGGCGGTATCGGCTATTGATTTATCAATACCGCTTAGGGCGGAGACGGTCAGCCCCAGCATTATCGGGGATATCAGTATTACCTGGCCGATTACCATGACGATGGGGCTGAACATGATATCGAGCCCGCCCAGGGGGCCGGCGCGTGAGAAGAGGACGAAGACAAAGAGCCCCACCGCTACCGTGGGTATGCTGAACAGCGTCTGGACTATGTTTATCAGCGTCCGCTTGCCGGGGAATTTATTGAAGTGGATAACCGCCCCCAGCGGCAGGCATATCATAGCGGCGATGGTGGAGGAAGTCGCTGATATCGCCAGCGACCTCCCCGCTATCGACATGACCTCCGGGTCAAAGGATATGATGAGTTTTACCGCGGTAACCAGTCCGTCCCACAGTTCGCTCAAATTGGTTTTAACCCCTTTAAATTTTTATGACTCAGGCTCGGCTCCGGCGCAGGGGGTGAATAACTGCAAGCCGTAATCCGCAACCCCGTAGTCTCCGATAAGCTCCTGAATCTCAGGTGAGGTCAGGAAAGCAATCAGGTTGTTGGCCATCTCAATGTTGGTGCCGGGGTCGCTTTCCGGGCTTATGGCAATAACCGAGTAGACATTGAGCAGGATGGCTCCCTCTTCTACCAGGGGCTCCAGCTCAAGCTCGCCTTGGTAGGCGAGAAAGGAGCCGATATCGGTGAGGGTATAGCCCTCCATATCGCTGGCCCTGAGCAGGGTCGCTCCCATACCTCCCGCCGCCTCTACGTACCACCGTCCGGAGGTCCTCACCTCTTCGTAGTCATAGCCGGCGCTGGCCCAGATTGTCTGCTCCTTACCGTGGGTGCCCGAGTCGTCCCCTCTGGAGATGAATTTGACGGTATCGGGGTCGTTTAAGCCGGCGTTGTATAGAGTCTGGAAGGCTTCCTCAGGAATCATGCCCTGAATTCCGGCGGGGTCATCGGCGGGCCCCACGATGAGGAAGTAGTTGTAGGCAAAGGGGACCCGCTCCACGCCGTAGCCATCGGCGACAAACTGCTCTTCACGGGCTCTGGAGTGAACGGCGATGACATCAACGTCACCACGCATGCCGTATTCCAGGGCGATGCCGGTGCCGGCCGATATTATATCGAGCTCCGCCCCGTATTCCTCTTCAAAAAATGGCTCCAGATAGTCCCAGAGGCCGGTGTCGTAGAGGCTGGTGGTGGTGGCTACTCTCAGCCGCGGCGAACCGCAGCCGAAAGAGCCGGCTAAAAGGCTGATAGTTACCATCACGGCTAATATGCCGATAATTATCTTTTTCTTCATCATGTACTCCTTATAGATTTAATGCACGCATAATTAAAAAGCACCTCTTTTCAAGGAGGTGCTCTACATGCCCTTGGTACCAGCATGGGCGCTCTCCTTTCCAAACACGGGAGGCACCGCCGTTTCCAGCGATACCCTATCGGCCTGTCTCCGTGGTTTATCTTTAGGAGAACAGGCTCGGAGAGAGTATTCAGTTTTTAACCGGCACCATATTATCACATCTATAGGATAATAAGCAACCCCGCCCCCAAGGTTTTTCTTCCCACCCAGCCCGCCCAAA
>DUEC01000016.1 GCA_011176635.1 Dehalococcoidia bacterium
CTGGTTAAGCCGAAAATAAGGTACTTGCCCCGCCGCTCCGCCCCGGTTATCTTTTGCCCGATGAGGCGGGAGCCGAATTCTTCTACCGGGGGCTGGCGCACTATCTTATCGTCAAGGAGGGTGATGGCGGTGATAGTATGGCCAATCAGGTGAGGGGCCAGCTCGTTTTTTATCGTTTCTACTTCGGGAAGTTCCGGCATTTATTTCTCTCCAGAGTCTTTCGTCCCACCCAGCCCGCCCTATAGGGGCTGGTGTCCACAATCTCTCGCTTTGAGGGTGGGTTAGGGTGGGAAATAAAACGCACTCTAGAAACCAGCCAGCCCCTCTCTCAGGGCTTCATCTCTCCCCAGTTCTGGCCGGTCTTGACATCGGCTTTCAAGGGCACGCTTAACTTCATGGCCGAGGTCATTAGCTCCGGGGCCAGCTTTTGCATCTCTTTCTGCTCAGGCTCGGGCACTTCAAAGATAAGCTCGTCGTGCACCTGGAGTATCATCTTGCTCTTTAATTTGCGCTTGGCTATCTCGCGGTCGAGGTTAATCATAGCCACCTTGATGATATCGGCCGAGGTGCCCTGCACCGGCATATTTATGGCCATCCTCTCGGCGGCTTCACGCACCTGCCGGTTCTGGGAATTGATTTCGGGGATAGAGCGCCTTCTGCCCAGGATGGTCTGGACATAGCCCTCTTTCCTCACCTTTTCCTTGGTCGATTCCAGGTACTGCTTTACCCCCGGGTATTTTTCAAAGTAGGCGGCGATGAACGCGGCGGCTTCCTCACGCGATAGGCCCGTCGCCTGCTCCAGCCCGTAGTCGCTCATGCCGTAGATGACGCCGAAGTTGACCGTCTTGGCCACCCGGCGCATATCGGGGGTAACCTTTGAGGGCTCGACTCCGAAGACCTGGGCAGCGGTGGCGCGGTGAATGTCTTCGTCGTGGCGGAAGGCAGACAGCAGGCTTTTATCCTGGGAGAGGTGGGCCAGACAGCGGAGGTCAATCTGCGAGTAATCGGCGGAAAGAAGGTAAGACCCCGCCGGGGCGATAAACGCCTGCCTGACCTCTTTTCCCAATTCGCCGCGGACGGGGATATTCTGTAAATTCGGCTCGCTGGACGAGAGCCTTCCGGTGGCGGTGCGCGTCTGGTTGAAGCTGGTGTGCACCCGGCCGGTCTTGGCATTGATTAAGTTAGGCAGGGCGTCAATATAGGTCGACTTAATCTTGCTCAGCTGGCGGTAGTCCAGGATTAATTCTATTATGGGGTGGGCGCCGCGCAGTTCCTCTAATACCGATGCCCCGGTGGAATAGCCGCCCTTGGTCTTGCCGGCCGGCGTCAGCTTCTGCTCGTCAAAGAGGACGGCGCTCAACTGCTGGGGAGAGTTGATGTTGAACTGGTGGCCGGCATTATCGTAGATATCCTTCTCCAGCTTGGCTAGCTGCTCACCCAGGCGGCCGGACATCTGCTTGAGCAATCTGGCGTCCAGGGCCACGCCGTTCCTTTCCATCCCCATCAGCACCGGCACCAGCGGCAGCTCGACCTCGGCAAAGAGCTGCCAGAGCCCCTGCTGGCGGAGCTCTGGTTCGAATATCTCCTTTAGCCTCAAGGTCATATCGGCGTCGGCGCAGGCATAGTCGGCGGCACGGGCAATCTCCACCTGGGACATAGGAACCTGTTTCGCCCCGGCCCCGATGAGGTCGGCAATGGGCGTCATCTCGACAGCCAGCTTGCTGAAGGCCAGGTTTTTCAGTCCCATGGATTTCTCCCCCAGCAGGTAGGCGGCAACCATGGTGTCGAAGGTGAGGTTTTGCACCTTTATTCCGTATTCGGCCAGCACGGACATATCATACTTGCCGTGGTGAGCTAGCTTGGCCAGCTTGGCGTCTTCGAGGAGGGATTTGAGGCGGGCGGTAACCTCTTCCAGGGGCAGTTGCCCTATCGGCTCCAGCCCTATGTGCCCCACCGGGATGTAGTAGGCTTCCCCCGGCGCTGCCGATAGCGATACCCCCACCAGCTGGGCTGACATCGGGTCGAGGCTGGTGGTCTCGGTGTCAAAGGCGAATACTCCCGCCGCTGACAGGCGCTTTATCAGCTTACCGAGGTCGGCGGCGGTGTTTATGATTTTGTAGTTGCCCTCAGCCGGCTTGACTTCAATAGCTGCCTCTTCGCTTTCCATCCGGGGCAGTTTGGGCAGCAGGCTGGCGAACTCAAGCTCGCGGAGAAGTTCGGTCACCTTGTTGCGGTCGTACTGGCTGACCCGGCAGTCGTCGGGGTTTAAGGTTACCGGCATCTGGGTAACGATGGTGGCCAGCTTCTTGCTCTGGCGGGCAGCGGCTTCATTCTCTTTTAGTAGCGCCCGGAGTTTAGGCGGCGTCACCTGCTCTATGTGCTCGTAAATCTGCTCTAAAGAGCCGAACTGCTGGATGAGCTTGACGGCCGTCTTTTTGCCGATGCCGGTTACGCCGGGGATATTATCCGAGGGGTCGCCGGCTAAGCCTTTGAGGTCGGCGATGTGCTCCGGCTTGACGCCGTACTTCTGGTTTACCTCGGCTTCATCGTAGAGCATGGTGTTGCTGAAACCTCCCACCGGTTTGGGGTAGAGGACCTTTACCCTTGGCGAGACCAGTTGCATGGTATCGGCGTCACCGGTAACGATGACGGTGTCAATTTTCTGCTCGGCGGCTTGCTGGCTCAAGGCGCCCAGGAGGTCGTCGGCCTCGTAGCCCTCAAGCTCGAAGATGGGGATGTTAAAGGCTGATACCAGCTCCCTCACCCGCCCCAGCTGTCCCACCAGCTCCTCGGGGGTGGGGGGGCGCTGCGCCTTGTACTGGTCAAGGAGCTTGTGCCTGAAGGTAGGACCTTTCATATCAAAGGCGATGGCGCAGTGGGTCGGTTTTAGCTCGTTGATTACCTTGAGCAGC
>DUEC01000017.1 GCA_011176635.1 Dehalococcoidia bacterium
AAATGAATTTATGGCATCAGACTATATCACCGAGCAGATAAGGGGATTGCCCTCCCGTCCCGGCGTCTATCTGTTTAAAGACGCTGAAGGCAACATCCTCTATGTGGGCAAGGCGGCTAACCTGCGCCACCGGGTAAGCTCCTATTTCGGCGCCGGGCAGAAGCTGACGCCGAAAGGCGAGCGCATGGTGAGCAAAATAGGCGACCTGGAATACTTCGTCACCACCTCGGAGCAGGAGGCGCTCATCCTGGAGCTGAACCTGATAAAGAGGCACCACCCCCACTACAATGTCCGCCTCAAAGACGACAAGAGCTTCCCCTACCTAAAGATAGACCTCGGTGAGGACTGGCCCCGGGTACACATCACCCGCCGCCTGGAGGAAAACGGTGGGCGTTACTTCGGCCCCTTTGCCAGCGCCAAGTCGGTGCGCCAGACCCTGAAGCTGTTAAAGGGGATTTTCCCCTTCCGCTCCTGCACCCGGACTATCACCGGCGCCGACCCCAGAGCCTGCCTTGAATACGACATCGGGCACTGCCTGGCCCCCTGCATCGGCCTGGTCAGCCGTCAAGAATACGCCGAGGTCATCAAGCAGGTCATCCTTTTCCTGGAGGGAAAACAGGCAAGGGTGGTTAAACAGCTTAAAGGGCGGATGAATAGGGCGGCTGAGGCCTTGGACTTCGAGCGGGCGAGCCGGCTCAGGGACCAGATTCAAGCCCTGGAGAGGGTGGTCGAGGGGCAGAGAATCGCCACCACGGTGAAAGGGGAACAGGACGTTATCGCCTTTGAGGAAGACAAAGACCAGGCCTGCGTCCAGGTCTTCTTCATCCGCGGCGGCAAGCTCATCGGCCGCGAGAGCTTTGTCCTGCAGGGGACGCGGTACGAAGAGCCGGGCCAGATTATGACCAGCTTTATCCAGCAGTTTTACGCCTCCAGCCCCCAAATCCCCCCGCTTTTGCTTCTCCAGCACCCGATGGCAGACATGGCTACCCTCCAGGGGTGGCTGCAGAGCAAACGGGGAGGCAGGGTCAAGATTCAGGTGCCGAAGCGGGGAAAGAAAAGACAACTGGTGAAGACAGTGGCCGAAAACGCCCGGCAGAGCCTGGAACAGCTCAAGATAAAGCAGCTTGCCTCGCCAAAAGCAATATCGGCGGCGCTGGGGGAAATAAAGGAGAAGCTTAATCTGCCCCGCCTCCCCTCCCGCATTGAAGGCTATGACATCTCCGATATCCAGGGAACGGCCGCGGTGGGCAGTATGGTCGTCTTTGATAAGGGCAAGCCCAAGCCGGCCCACTATCGGCGCTTTAGAATCAAGGGCGTCTCCGGTGCCGACGACTACGCCATGCTCGAAGAAGTGCTCAAACGGCGCTTCAAGCGCGCCAGCGCCGCCTCGGACAGCTGGGCAATCATGCCCGACCTGGTGCTCATCGACGGGGGCAAGGGACAGCTCAACGCCGCCCTCCAGGCTATGGAGCAGATGGGGGTCGCCTCCGTGCCCGCCGCCAGCCTGGCTAAAGAAAACGAGGAGCTATTCATCCCGCGGAGGAAAGAGCCCATCGTCCTGCCCCGCTCTTCCCACGGCCTGCAGTTGCTTCAGCGCCTCAGGGACGAGGCGCACCGCTTCGCCCTCGGCTATCACCAGAGGCTGAGAAAAAAGCAGAGCTTCGCCTCGGCCCTGGATACTATCCCCGGCATCGGCCCCAAGCGCAAGCGGGCCCTAATCAGGCAGTTTGGCTCGGTTAAAGCCATCCGGGAGGCACCGCTTGAAGAGCTGGCTGGCGCTAAAGGCATGAGCCCTAAACTGGCCAAGAATATAAAGGAGCACCTCTAAATATGCCAGCCAACCTGCCGCCGCAGTACTTTGACGCCGAGAAGAGCTTCCGGGAGGCTAAGAACCCGCTGGAAAAGATAGCCGCCCTGGAGGAAATGCTGGCCATTATGCCCAAGCACAAGGGCACCGACCACCTGCGGGCCAAGCTAAGAGCCAGAATCGCCCGCCTAACCGAGGCCTCGGAGAAGAAGGCGGCTACCAAGCGGGCTTCAGTGATTATTGAGAAGGAAGGCGCCGCCCAGGTGGCGGTAGTCGGCCTGCCCAACGCCGGCAAATCCCAGCTCGTCGCCGCTATCACCAATGCCTCCCCGCCCGTCGCCGATTACCCCTTCACCACCCACAGCGCCACCCCGGGAATGATGGAGTTTGAGAACATCAAGATACAGCTGATTGATACCCCGCCCCTGGCGCCCCAGGCTATCGAATTCTGGCTACCGCCTATGCTGCGGCGGGCCGACGCCCTGCTGATTGTGGTCAGCCTGGACTCCGAGCCCCTAGAGCAGATGGAGGCTATAATCAATCAACTGGAAACGATGAGAATAGTAATTGGCGATGTCGAAGCCAGGGAAGAACCGGAGTTCACTCTATGGCATAAGAAAGCGCTGATTATCGGCAACAAGCTGGACCGGGATAAAGCCGGCCAGAATTACAACGCCCTTAAAGAAGGCTACGGGGAGAAAATGCCGGTCATCGCCATCTCGGCCAGGGAAGGCACCGGCCTAGAAGAACTCAAGGCCAAGATCTTTCAGGTGCTGGACATCATCCGGGTATATACCAAGGTGCCGGGGGGAAAGCCCGATTTTGCCGACCCCATAATCCTCGACCGGGGAAGCACCCTGGCCGATGCCGCCGCCGAGGTGCACAAGGACTTTGCCGCCAAGATGAAATACGCCCGCATCTGGGGCTCAGGCAAGCACGACGGCGTCATGGCCCGCAGAGACCATATCTTAAAGGACGGCGATATAATAGAACTGCACCTCTAAAATAGGCATACCTGTTGCAAAAGTACCATCCCTGTTGTATAATTCCCCATCATACCTAGCGCATCTAGGCAAAAATTGAAGGAGGAACATAGAAGATGAGATTAAAGGGTTGGGGCCTGGGCTTACCCATTGCTGGTCTAGTCCTGGTGGTTTTCTCTCTAGTTTGGCTGCTGGCTATTTTCCCCGGCATGGTCAAACTCCCCGTAGACTACAGCAAGGATATCAACTTCGAAGGCACCTACCTGGTGCTGAACCCTGATACTTACAATATGGACGAACTCCCGGTGTGCGTGCAGCGATTGCAACTGGCAACAGATGTTCAGGGCAACGTGCTGATAATCAGTGAGACGGTGACCTGTACCCATGCCCTGGCCGGCATGGAGCTAGCGCAGTTCGGCCAGATCGGGTCGCTAAGCGTTGACCGCTCTACTCGGGCCTATGTACCAGACCAGGATGATGGTATGCCACGGTCTGGTCAATTTTGCTTTCCTTCAAATTTAGAACAGCAAAGCTACTCCATGTGGATTTCCAGCGCCGGGCGTCCTCTGGATGCTGAATTTATCGGCGAGGAGGAATTTGAGGGCTTAAACGTCTTCGTTTTTGAGGTTAGCGAGCAGGGCCTGAGCATCGGTACCCAGGCAGGCACCGAACTGCCCCAGGTCATGGACATAACCGTCAATCTGATGGTTGAGCCCTTAAGCGGCACCACCGTATATACGGCGAGCAGTTCGACCTACAGCGTCGTTCTCCCCGACGAGACGGAGTCACCCTACTATATTTCCAACATAGCTTTCACCGAAGACACCATCGCCGATTTGGTTGACACCGCCAATGACGCACGCACCCTGATACTCTGGCTATCGTTCTACGGCTTCTGGATTCTCATCGGAGTGGGCGCGGCTCTGGTTATAGTCGGGTTAGTGCTGGTCGCCCGAGCCAGAGGGTAAGCGCGGTTAATCCGCTTAATAAAATATAAAGTAAAAGCTTAATAGGGGCTTCTAAAAGCCGAGGCATAAGCTCTGGCTGGCGCCTAATCCAGCAAAAAGCGGTTAATCGCCGCCGCCAGACCGTTATCCTCCACATCATCGGTGATGTGGTGAGCAACTGCTTTGACCTCATCAGGGGCGTTTTCCATAGCCACTGCCAGACCGGCCAGGGAAAGCAGCGAGATGTCGTTGGTGCCATCCCCTACCGCCATGACCTCAGCCAGGGACATCCCCAGGTGCGAAGCCAGAGCTTCCAATGCCCTCCCCTTGGAGACATCGGGGGCGACCACATTGGTGAACTCGACATCAGGAAAAGCCGGCGACCTCGCCAAGGAAAAGTGAAGGCGGTTCTTAAAATAAGCATGAAAATCCCTGGCTTCAGCCACCTGCTGAGGATTGACCGAGGCCAAGCCCCCTTTAATGATTCTCTCCTCTTCCCAGAGGCCGGTAAAATCTACTATAGTCGGCTCCACGCCGAAGAACTTGCGGTGGGCATCGGTTGACCAGGTCTCCCGCTCAACAAAGTATTGGCTCGCCGAATAGAGCTCAAGGTCCATGTTTCGGGAGCGGGCAAATTCGATAGCCTCCCTGACCACTCCCCTATCCAGCGGCTCGGCATAGACCTCCTGGCCTAAATCAGAGACCAGGGCGCCGTCAAAGAAGATATGATAGCCGTCCAGCGCCAGCTGGTCGAGAATTGACAGGCAGGCCTGAACCGCCCGCCCGGTGGACAGGGCAACCCCTATCCCCGAACGGCGGGCTTCGGCCAGGGCTTTAATGTTCTCCGCCGATATGCTCCTTTCCCTACCCAGCAGGGTGCCGTCTATATCTACTACCAACAGCTTATACTTCACTTAAAGCTCCCCTTTCCACCACCCATTTTAACATCAGCCAGGGTAAATTTCCAAAAATTGTCTTATTTCCCACCCAACCCACCCTCGGGGGCTAGCTCCCCCAATCCCTGCTTTTGGGGGGTAGTTAAAAGGGCGCCAACCCTTATAGGGCGGGAGGGTGGGAAGTAAAAGGTACGCTTGCAAAGGGTGGGGTTGAAAAGTAACTCTATTTAGTATCA
>DUEC01000018.1 GCA_011176635.1 Dehalococcoidia bacterium
CTGGGCGGGAAAAAAGAAGTTTGTTAGCAAGGGTGGGGCGGGGGCAACGCCACAGTAAAAACCCGCCCATCTCTTGACAATCAGCGGTTAAAGTGGTAATTTAGATATGATTAGCAGTCTAACCATTAGACTGCTAACTTCCAAGGCAGGGAGAAAGAAATGCTATCGGCTAGAAGCGAGGCAATACTAAAATCCATCGTCGGGCAATACATCGCCCGGGCGGTACCGGTACCCTCGCAGAGCATCATCAACGACTATGAGCTGGCGGTAAGCCCGGCCACCATCCGCAACGAGATGGCGCGCCTGGAGCAAGAGGGCTATATCATCCGCCCCCACCCCTCGGCCGGCAGCATCCCCTCGGACAAGGGCTACCGCTACTATGTGGAGACCCTGAGTGACATTGAGCTCCCCTTAGCCGAACAGCTCTTAATCAGCCACCAGTTCCACCAGGTGGAGAGGGAACTAGAGGAATGGCTGAGCCTGGCGGCGACACTCACCGCCCAGCTGGTGCAGAACGTGGCTATCGTTACCATGCCCAAGACGGCCAACTGCCAGTTAAAGCACCTGGAGCTGGTTGCCCTCAGGGACTCGCTGGCGCTGGTTGTCCTCGTCCTTCACGGCGCCAGGCTGAGACAGCAGTTGATAACCTTCGACCAGGCTATATCCCAGCCCAAGCTGACCGCCATGGCCAACAAGCTAAGCGCGGCCTACTCTGGCCTGACCAGGGCCAAAATTTCGGCCAGGAAGCTGAAGCTTTCCCCCGCCGAGAAGCAGGTAACCGACTGCCTGCTCAAGATAATGCAGGCTGAAGACGAGCAGGAGTATGAGCACACCAGCCTCGACGGACTGCACTTCACCCTTAACCAGCCCGAATTCCGCCAGGGCCAGCGCGGGCAAATCCTGATGGAGCTGGTCGATGGCCGCAGCCTGATGCGAATCATCGCCCCCGAGGGTTTCGCCAGCAGTGAGGTGCAGGTAATCATCGGCAAGGAGAACAAGACAGCGGCTATCCAGGACTACAGCGTGGTAATTAGCAGGTACGGCCTGGCCGGAGAAGCCGCCGGCATCTTGAGCGTGGTCGGCCCCACCCGCATGCCCTACGGCCGGACCATCTCCACGGTGGGCTATCTATCCTCGGTCTTAAGCCAGCTGGTAGCCGAGCTCTACGGAGAAAACCCCAGCTAAATAAGGAAAATTTTTAACAGGGAGTTAAAGAGGGGCTCCGCCCCTCTTCTAAAAAATAACTCCCCCTCTCCTTGATAGGAGAGGGGGACACAGGGGGTGAGGTAGATAATCATGTTGCCTCGAGAACCTGAAGAAGAACAGAACAACGAAATAAAAGAAACCCCGACCGGCGAGACCGAGCCCGAGGTCGCTGAGATAGAGGACTTAGAAACCTTGAAGCAGGCCCTGACCGAAGCTAAGGCCAAAGCCGAAGCCAACCTGGCGGGGTGGCAGAGAGCCCAGGCCGATTTCATAAACTACAAACGGCGCAGCGAACAGGAAAAGGAAGAGCTCACCAAGTTTGCCAACGCCATACTCATGCTCAACCTGCTGCCCATCCTCGACGACCTGGAGCGAGCCTTCACCTCCATTCCGCCTCGCCTGGCCAAGCTCAGCTGGGTGGACGGCATAAAGCTCATCGAGCGCAAGCTGTGGGCGACCCTGGAGGCACAGGGGGTGTCCCCGATTAAGGCGCTGGGCGAGCCCTTCGACCCCCAGCTCCACGAGGCGGTAAGACAGGACAAGGGCAAGGAAGGAATAGTCATTGAAGAGGTACAGAAGGGTTACAAAATAGACGACAGAGTAATTCGGCCCACTATGGTCGTAGTGGGCAACGGAGAGGAGGACTAAAAAAATGGGAAAGGTTATAGGCATTGATTTAGGCACTACCTTTTCGGCCGTAGCCGTTATGGAGGCGGGAGAGCCCAAGGTCATCACCAACGCCGAGGGCGGGCGCATCACCCCGTCGGTAGTGGCTATCAGCAAGACCGGGGAGCGGCTGGTGGGGCAGGTAGCCAAGCGCCAGGCTATCACCAACCCCGATAACACCATCTCAAGCATCAAGCGCCTGATGGGGCGCAAGTACGATGAGCCTACCGTGGAGTATGACCGAAAACTACTGCCCTACAAGATAACCAAGGCGGCCAACAGCGACGCCTGGGTGAAGATGGGCGATAAAGAGTACAGCCCGCCGGAAATATCGGCCATGATTCTACAAAAGCTTAAAGCCGATGCCGAGGCTTACCTGGGGGAGAAGGTCACCGAGGCGGTAATCACCGCGCCCGCCTACTTCAACGACTCCCAGCGGCAGGCGACCAAGGACGCCGGCAAGATAGCCGGTCTGGAAGTCCTGCGCATAATCAACGAGCCCACGGCGGCCTCTCTAGCCTACGGGCTGGATAAGAAGGAGGAGGAGACCATCGCCGTCTATGACCTCGGCGGCGGCACCTTTGACATATCCATCCTGGAGCTGGGAGAAGGCACCTTCACCGTCAAGTCGACCAACGGCGATACCCACCTGGGAGGCGATGACTTCGACCAGAGGGTCATGGACTGGCTCTGCGACGAGTTCAAGAAGGACCAGGGCATCGACCTCAGACAAGATAAGATGGCTTTGCAACGCTTAAAGGAAGCCGCCGAGAAGGCCAAGAGCGAGCTTTCCACGGTACAGCAGACCGAGGTAAACCTGCCCTTCGTTACCGCCGACGCCAGCGGGCCCAAGCACCTCAACATCACCCTGACCAGGGCCAAGCTGGAACAGCTGGTCGGCGACCTGGTGGAAAAGAGCATCGAGCCCTGTAAACAGGCGCTGACCGACGCCAAGAAGAAAGCCGCCCAGATAGACGAGGTAGTCATGGTCGGCGGGCAGACCAGGATGCCCCTGGTGCAGGAGAAGGTGAAGCAGTTCTTCGGCAGGGAACCGCACAAAGGCGTCAACCCCGACGAAGTGGTCGCCGTCGGTGCCGCTATCCAGGCCGGGGTGCTCAAAGGGGAGGTCAAGGATGTTCTCCTCCTCGATGTTACCCCCCTAACCCTGGGCATCGAGACCCTGGGCGGAGTGGCTACCCCCCTCATCCCCCGCAACACCACCATCCCCACCGCCAAGAGCCAGATTTTCTCCACGGCGGCCGACAACCAGCCCAGCGTTGAGATTCACGTCCTGCAGGGGGAGAGGCCCATGGCCGCCGATAACCGGACACTGGGACGGTTTATGCTCGACGGCATCCTGCCGGCACCAAGAGGTATGCCCCAGATTGAGGTCAGCTTTGATATCGACGCCAACGGCATCTTAAATGTCAAGGCCCACGATAAGGGCACCGGCAAGGAGCAGAAGATAACCATCACCGCTTCCAGCGGGCTCTCCAAGGAAGAAGTGGACAAAATGCAGAAGGACGCCGAGATGCACGCCGCCGAGGACACCAAGCAGCGTGAGTCAATAGAAGCCCGCAACATGGCCGATACCCTGGCCTACACGGCGGAAAAGACGCTCCGCGACAACAAAGACAAGATACCCGCCGACCTGAACACAGAGGTGGAAGGTAAGGTCAAGGCGGTAAAGGACGCCCTGCAGGGCAGCGATATTGAAGCCATCAACAAGGCGGCGCAGGAGCTAAACGAGGCGATGCAGAAGGTCGGCTCCGCCGTCTACGGACAGCAACAGCAGCCACCCCCCGGCGAACCGCCGCCACCGGAAAAGGAAGAAGGTGGGGAGGAGGGAGAAGGCGGCGAGGGAGGCACCGTGGAGGGCGAGTTTAAAGAGGTGTAACGTCATTTCGGGGGTTGAAAATGGAACAAAGAGAGAAACTATTAGAAGAAAGAGAGAAGCTTAAAACTGAATATACCAAACGGCATAAAACATGGATGGATGCTTTCAATAAACGAAATGACTTACTTCCAAAATTCCATGATGCGCCTTTTGGTGTAAAAATGGCTGAGCTAACGCCGACAACAGAATCTTTAGTTGAATACGACAAAGCTGACAAAGAGGAGAGGGAGGCTTCAGCGAAGGCTAGAGAAACATTAGCGAGAATCTTGGAAATAAACGCAATATTAAAGCAATAGCAACTTTTCTGTTCCGTTATATCTTTTCCCACCCGCCGCCCTTTGAAGGAAGGATAGTTAAGAGAGGGGTTGTTTCCACCCACCACCCTTAAGGAGAGGGGAGGCTGAAGGAGAGCTTTAGAGGCGCAGCCTATGAGGGAGGGCTGGGTGGGAAGAAAGACAAAAACAGGGGGAGGTTAAAAACGAAATGCCACCAAAGCCAATCTATGAAGAAAAGCTAAAAGCAAACTCCACACTGGTAGCCGGTGTTCTGCTCTGGGGGCTAGTCGTCGGGGTAATCCCCGGCGCTGTTATCGGCGGGTTGTGGTGGCTCTTCGCCCTCTACATCGCCCTGGTGCTGGCCATCCTCTACGGCTTCTACCAGCTAAATATAGAGCTCTTTGAGGACAGGCTGGTGGTAAGATTCGGCTTTCTCTACCGCAAGGTCATTGAAGTGGAGAAGATAAAAGACTGCTCCCCTCATAAAGTACTCCACCCGGTGAGGACATACGGCGGCTGGGGCATCAGGAAGGGGACGGACGGGACCTTTGCCCTGACCCAGGCTTTCATCAACCAAGCGGTAAAGCTGGAAACCCCGGAGCGGACCTTCGTCATCTCAACGCACAAGCCGGAAAGCCTCTGCGAGGCGATTAAAGCGTTAAAAGGCTAACGGCGGCAAAGCCGATAAAACTATTATATCTTTTCCCACCCACCGCCCCTAAAGGGCAGGAGAATAAAAGAGAGAGGGATTAGTTCGGGAAGAGCTTTTAGGTCTTACTTCCCACCCTGACC
>DUEC01000019.1 GCA_011176635.1 Dehalococcoidia bacterium
GTGGGCTAGACTTCTCCTTATCTCCCTCAATAAACCTTATCTAAAACTCGCCTTACGCTTTCCTCTATAGGCCTTGAGGTATCAATTATAACATGTTTTGGTGGTGATGCCTCTACCACCGGCTCAAAGACAGGTTTCTGGGACTGGTAAATCTCCCAGCGCCCGTCCGAGGTTGTCTCCCGATGAAGGCGCTTTTTCAGGCGCTCCTTGATGGTTTCTTCGTCCAGGGTGCACTCTATGATGAAAAAGTCAGCGCCCATCTCTTCCGCCAGCCCTTTTGCCTTGAGCCTTTCCTCAGCCTTGGTAAAGGAGGCATCCAAAATCACCGGGCCGCCGGCGCCCAAAATAGACTTTGCCTCGGAGAGCATTTTATCATAGGTCTGGCGGGTGAACTCGGCGGAGTATATTCCGCTGTCAAATTCATCAAAGCGGTGCTCGGTTACAGGGATGCCGGCCAGCTGCTTGCGGGTAACATCCGAGGATATGACCGCCAGCCCCAGTCTCCCGGCCAGGGCTTGGGCCAGGGTAGTCTTGCCCGTGCCCACCAGACCAACGGTGATGAACAGCATCGGTCTGGCTCTGGTGTAGGCCCGGGCTAGGTCAAAGTAACTCTTGGCGGTAGCCAAGGTCCTTGCCTTTTCCTCCTTTGCGATATAGGGGTCGTCCAGCTTAAAGCTTTCCACCTTGCCCCGCACGTAAGCCCGGTAGCCCTTGTAGAAAGCGAGCAGCTTAGCTAGCTCTTTGTCTTGGCTCTCCGCCAGGTAGGCATTAACGAAGGCGTGGGCCAGGTCGGCCCGCCCGTGGTGGTCCAGGTCCATAGCCAGGAAGGCGACCTCGGAGGCGACATCGCAGTAGCGGAAGCGCTCGTTGAACTCTATGCAGTCGTAGATGCAGATGCCGTCGGTGAAGCAGACATGGGCGGCGTGAAGGTCTCCGTGGCAGTCCCTGATTCTGCCCTCTTCCGTGCGCTTTTGAAATAGGGCGGCATTGTCCCGGATAAAGCTATCGGTGTAGTCCTTGATGTGCCGATAGCTTTCTTCGGAAATGGTCTTGCCGATGTATTTTTCGGTCTGGTCAAAGTTTTCATCGGTGTTTTGCCTGATGGTTTTAAGCTGGCCAAAGGCGCTTATTTTGGCACTGGTCTCCGCTTTTTGGTGAAAGGCGGCCAGTTTCTGGGCCACCCTGCTTATCATTTCGCCCGATACCCGGTTGCTATCAAGCAGTGTCTCCATCATGGCTTCCTGGGGGAGACGGCGCATCTTTACCGCATACTCTATAGCCTCCCCCCGCCCTTCCACCGAGATGGCCCCCTTATCTCGGGTGATGGGCACCACCCCCAGGTAGACCTCGGGGCAGAGGCGGCGGTTGAGCTTGACCTCCTGCTGGCAGTAGAAGCGGCGCTTTCCCAGGGTGGTGTAGTCCAGGTAGCCCAGGTCTACCGCCTTCTTTACCTTGTAGACGAATTCCTCGGTGAGGAAGACGAATGACATCTGAGTCTGCACCAGCTCTATCTTCCCCGTGGCTTCAGGATAGGCCTGGGGCTTTAGCAGTGCTTTGACCGGTTCCGGTAGCTGTGACATTAGTTCCTGTCTAAGTTTTTCTTCCCACCCAAACCCGCCCAAAAGAGGTTTCACCTCTCTTAGACTCTCTATACCCCACCCCGTTTTTATCGGTTGTCTTCTTCCCATATCCCCCCGTCCTGGTAGGGCAAAGCCTTTGAGGGTGGGTCGGGGCGGGAAGTAGAGACCTGAAAAATCCCTCTATCTTATAGGGAATTGTACTATACTTTTGGGGATAGCGGGGCATCCAGCCAGTCTCGCAGTTCCGCCAGCACCGTTTGGTGATTGTTTCTGGTTACGGTTACCAGATTTACCTGGGGCTGAGATTTAATGGCATCGGCGCAGGGGTTGGCGCTGAGCATGATGGTCGCCAGCAGCCGCTTCTGGCTCTTCAGTATCTTTAAGACGGCTTCCCTGAATTTAGCCGATAACAGCTCCATCTTGCCAATTTCATCAATGACCACTAAATCGCGCTCCTCAATTGCCTGGTTGATGGCGGCGACGCCTACTTTGTCCAGGCTTTCGAGGTCAATGCCGTACTTGCTTACCCGATGCGGGCTGTGGAAATAGAGGTGGGCCAGTACCGCCGTCTGTCCGTCCAGGGTAACCAGCCGGAAGCCCTGCCTCACCCCCTGGCTTTTTATCTCCTCGGTGTAGAAGCCGCCGGCTTTGCCTTTGAGCCCGGCGATGGCTTGTTTAATCAGGCTGGTCTTGCCTGTTCCCGGCTGACCGGTGAGCAAATAGACTGGCTTCATCGCTTTTACCCTTCCTGTCGCCTTTAATCTTTTTTGGAGTGGAGCTGGGCAAACCTGGCGAAGGAGCGGTCGTAGCTCTTTTCCACCTCAGGGGGGAAGACGCAGGCGGGAAGCTCATCAGACTGCAGGTGGTAGGCGATGCAATCACAGCACTTGCCCTTACGTGAGCACGGCTCATAGGTGCAGGGGCATTTGGCTTTATTGGCATCAATCTGGCATTCCATTTGGCCGGTTTTTCCTCTCGTCAAACAATTCAATTATATATAGCGTTTTCTTATCTCAGAAGAAAGCTCGGCGAGCAGCTCAAGGGCGTGGGCGGCGGCTTCCTCACTGATGTAGGCCAGGGTGCAGCTGGGGGTGAGCAGCCCCTGCGCTATCAGTTGCGGGAAGGGGATGCCGTTCCTGGTGAAGGGCGCCATGGCTTCCTCAAGGCGGTCTTTTAAGCTGGTCACCGTTTCTTTGGCCAGGGAGGGTTCTTCGTTGGGGACGATGCCCCAGGCAATGACGCCGCCCCTGTCCAGGAACTTCTTGATTTCCGCCGGATAGAGGCTTAAAGATTGGGCGTAGTTGTAGGCGTCCAGGTTGAGGATGTCGACCTTAGTGGCTAATAGCACCGACCAATCGGTGTTGCCGCAGCAGTGGACTCCCTTTAGTCCCTGGATGCCGCCGAAGACCTCGTCCAGCAGGCTTATGACCTTCTCCCTAGACAATGAGACAAAGGCCGAGCCGAAGGAAGCCATATAAGGCTCGTCGACGAAGATGATGGTGTTGGGCGATAGCTTCTTTAATTCCTTTTCCTGCCAGCCCGCCTTGAGCCTCAGGAACCTGGCGGCGGCGTCGGCCAGGGTTTCGTCGTAGATGATGGAGCGCTGGTCGTTGTCGGTGACGGTCAGCCCCCAGCTTATCGGCCCGGTCACCTGCCCCTTGACCGCCAGCGGCTTCAGGTTTTTCAATTCCAGAAAGGCGTGCAGGCCGGCGGCGTAATCGGCGCTGACCGGGTATTTGTCAATGTCGTTCTCCAGATAGGCTGAGTAGAGCTTCTCCAGGGCTTTCTCCAGGTCTTTAGCGCGGTCGACATAGACCTTGTCATCGGTTACCGTTATCCCGGGGAAGCCTTCGCTGTACTGGGCGTACATGTTTTCCTTGAAGGCGCGCCTGGGCAGTTGCGGCCAGCATGGGATGTCTTTGAGGTAGCGGCTGACCACGGCGCAGGCCTCAACCGGGTCGGTGTGGGGCATACTGCCCACGGCCGTCGGCAGGCAGTTGAACTCGGTCATTGACTAGCTGTCCCCCTTTAAATACTTGCCGAGAAGCAGCTTTAGCTTTTGCTTCTGTCCCTGAGGTATGAACTTGCGGTTGGTGGCAATGGCCACTTTAAGGGCGTTGGCGCATTGGCAGTCGCGCTGCTCGGGTATTGTGGCCACAGCCAGCTTGACGATTTTCTTGGTGGTGTCAACGTTCTGGCGCAGGGTTTTGAAGATAACTTCCAGTACCAGGGGCTCGCTTTTATCCTGCCAGCTATCGTAGTCGCTAACGCCGGCGATACTGGCGTAGCAGATTTCCGCCTCCCGCGCCAGCTTGGCCTCAGGGAGCGCCGTCATGCCGATAATATCGGCCCCCCAGGAGCGGTAGAGCCTCGATTCGGCTTTGGTGGAGAAGGCGGGCCCCTCCATAACCACAAGGGTGCCCTTGCCGTGGACTTTAGCCCCCGCCTCTCTGGCCGCCTCAAATAGAATCCGGCTTAAAATCGGGCAGAAGGGCTCGGCGAAGGGGATATGGACGACGATGCCCTCCCCGAAGAAGGTGTTTGCCCGCTGACGGGTGCGGTCGATGAGCTGGTCGGGGATAACCAGCTGGCCGGGCTTTATCTTTTTCTTGAAGCTGCCCACGGCGTTGACCGAGATTATTTGCTCCACCCCCAAAGATTTCAGGGCGTAGATATTGGCGCGGTAGGGGACTTCGCTGGGGGATATCTGGTGCCCCTTGCCGTGGCGGGGCAGAAAGGCGACGTTTTTTTCTCCCAGCCTGCCGGTGGTTATGGGGGCGCTGGGTTTGCCGAAGGGGGTGTCTACATTTATTTCCTTGATATCGGTCAGGCCTTCAATATCATAAAGCCCGCTGCCGCCGATGACGGCTATTTTAGCGTTTGGCATTTTTACTCCTTAGCTCTGTGATTAGTAGAGAGATATAAACGATGATTGCTAATAGTCCTACCAAAAATGTACAGCAAATGAACTGTTTCACCGTAGAGTGGAAATATTCAGTTAATATTAGAGTAACAGGCAATGCTATGTTAAGCCCTGCGAACGGCGTTATTATGTACGCTGCCAGTCGCAAATGCGGGGGATAGCTAAATGTATTTAGGCGCGTGTTCAAGTCGGCTATTTCACTTTTAAGCAGTAAGGCGTCTTTTTTATAAAGCAATTCTTCTTCGTCCCATCTATAATCCTTTGGTTTCTCTAACTCACGTTTTACTGCTCTTAGGCGTGCTTTCTTCTCGCTTAGTTGGTTGGAGATAGTCCTCTTTTCAGCGAGTAACATTAATACGCTAGCGGTAATAAAACCACCGACAATGGCTACAATCGCAGCCGATGACTGGGCTATGGTGCTATAAAGCCAGCTTGGGTCGGTAGTCATCTTTATCCTCCTAATACGGAATTAACTATCAATCCCACGGATCTCGTTTGTGCTCTTGTTTTCTACTGTTCTCTTGTTTTCTGCCGTTTTTAGGCTTTCTATGAGACAGATACCAGCCAAAGGTAAGAAAGCCGATGCTAGTCCAAGGTATAGCGTATAGGCTATAGGGGACATTGCCTTCAAAGTAGGCGGCTATGGCTATGGGCACAATGATGACTACTAGTCCGAAAGCGAAGATTATCCAACCGATTGTTTTAATCATTTATAATCTTTCTTATCCCCTCCCCAAAAGGCTTCCTTATTATACCACTCTCGGTGATGATGGCGGTGATATACCGGTGGGGGGTAACGTCAAAGGCGGGGTTGGCCGCCTCAACGCCCTCGGGGGCAATGGCTACTCCCTGGATACGGGTTACCTCTTCAGGGCTTCTCTGCTCGATGGGGATTTCCTCCCCTGAAGCCAGCGAGGGGTCGATAGTGGTGGTGGGGGCGGCAATGTAGAAGGGGATATTGTGCTCTTTGGCCAGCACCGCCAGGGTGTAGGTGCCAATCTTGTTGGCGGTATCGCCGTTTAGGGCAATCCTGTCGGCGCCGACGATAAGGCAGCTGACCTCTCCCCGGCCCATAAAGTAACCGGCCATGGAGTCGGTAATGAGCTGGAAAGGGATGTTTGCTTGTTTTAGCTCCCAGGCGGTGATTCTGGCCCCCTGGAGGAGGGGGCGGGTCTCGGTGGCTAAAACCCTTATTCTCTTGCCCTGCTCGAAGGCCTGCTTGATTACCCCCAGCGCCGTGCCGTAGCCGGCGGTAGCCAGAGCGCCGGTGTTGCAGTGGGTCAGGATGGTGAAGCCGTCTTTAATTAGCTCGGCGCCGAGCCGGCTCAACTTCAGGGTCGCCTCAGCCTCTTCATCGTGTATCCTGACGGCTTCGGTAATAAGCGCCTTTTTAATCTGCCCCGGCTCTTTGCCCGCCTCGGCGACTTTGAGCATCCCTTCGATAGCGCGGAAGAGGTTGCCGGCGGTGGGGCGGGTGTGGCTAAGGGCCTGGCTGGCGGCGCGGAGCTCTGATATGAAATCGCCTTTAGCCCTGGCTTTGATTTCTAGGGCGGCTAGAGCCAGCCCGTAGGCACCGGCTACCCCGATAGCGGGGGCGCCCCTTATTTTCAATCCTGCGATGGCTGAGGCTATATCCTGGTAGCGCTTTAGCTCCAGATAGGCTCGCTGATGGGGGAGTCGGCTCTGGTCTAAGATTCTTACCCTATCGCCCAGCCACTCGATAGCTTTCATACGGTTAAATGTAGCCCAGCTCGGGTCAGCCGTCAAGGGCTTTGGCTTCCTTGACATAGCTTGTCGGCTCAAAGTAAACTTTCTGATATGGCTGAAGGTCTGTCAGGCATAGAGAAGCTTAAAGGCCGTCTCGGGGTGGATTGGCTGGCCAGAGAATACCAGATTGAGCGGGGGATGATAGAGCGCTTCACCAGAGCTGTGGGCGACGCCAACCCCCGCTGGCAGGAGGGCATGGTCGCCCCGCCAGCCTTCATTCTGTCTATCGGCTTTGAGCATTTCGTCGATGGCTTGATGTCCCTGGCTCCTTTTAAGACGGTGCTCATGGGTAACACTGAGATTGAGTGCTACCAGCCCGTCGGGGCCGGCGACGTGATAACGGTCGTCTTCAAAATCGGCAGCCTCCGTGAGCGGGAGGGCAGCATGGGCAATATGGCCTTTATGACCTTCGACAGCAGCTATAAGAATCAGGAAAAGAAGTTGGTGGCTAAGTGTCGCCAGATGATTATCGGCTATTAAAATGAGCAAGCAGCTTTACTACCAGGATGTCAATGTCGGCGACGAGGTCTCTCCCCTGGTCAAGGAGCCGACCACTACCCAGCTGGTGATGTGGGCGGGGGCTTCGGGCGACTATAATCCCATTCACTATGACAAAGACTTTGCCCAGAGCCGGGGCCTATCCGGCGTTATCGTCCCTGGCCAGCTGATAGGCGCTTTCCTGGGGCAGATGATGACCGATTGGATGGGGGAGGGGGGCAGTCTCCGCAAGCTGAGCTGTAGCTACAAGGGGATGAGCTACCCCGGTGAGAAGATTACCTGCCAGGGCAAGGTGACCAGGAAGTACGTTGAGGAGGGGCAGGAACTGGTGGGGTGCAAACTGTGGGCGGAGAACCCCAAGGGGGAGAAGGTAGCCACCGGTACGGCCATTGTCGTTTTGCCCTCCAGGGGCTGATTATAATTTCAAGGGATTAGAAAGGAAGGCGAAAGCGATGGGTGATAGATTGAAGGACAGGGTAGCCATTGTTACCGGCTCGGGGCAGGGCATCGGCAAGGCGATTGCTCTGGGGCTGGCTGAAGAGGGGGCCAAGGTTGTAACCAATAACCGCCGTCCCGGTACCGAGGGCGGTGACGCCGAGACCGCCGCCAAGGAGATTAAGGCTCTGGGCGGGGAGGCGGTGCCCTTCTTCGGCAGCGTCTCCGAGTTCGATGTCGCCGAGAAGATAGTGAAAACGGCCACAGGCAGCTTCGGCAGGCTGGATATTCTGGTGAATAACGCCGGCGCCGATGCCCCGCGCATGGTCTGGAATATGAGCGAGGAGGACTGGGACCGCTGCCTGGACTCATTTCTTAAAGGCTCTTTCAACTGCACCCGCTTTGCCTGCGGCTTGATGAGGGAGCAGAAGTGGGGCAGGATAATAAATACCACCTCTACTGCCTGGCTGGGCACGGTGGGGCACTGTAACTACGGCGCGGCTAAGGCCGGGCTGGTCGGTCTGACCAGGGCGGTAGCCAGGGAGATGGGCCGGTACGGGGTAACCTGCAACGCCTATGCCCCGACCGCCGCCACCAGGTTTACCTTGAGCGATGAGATAGTGGCTGGCTTTAAGAAGAGGTATGAAGCCGGGCTGATGACCAGGGAGAGGTTCGAGGAGTTGACCAACCCGCCCCGCCCGGAGACGGTAAACCCGTTTATCGTCTATCTCTGCACCGATGAGGCGGCTGATATCAACGGGCAGGTCTTTGATGTTACCGGGGGCAATATCGCTATCTACTCCGAGCCGGTGAAGAAGAAGTCCATCGTTAAAGAGAAGGGTATGTGGACGGTGGAGGAGCTAATTGCCCAGGTGCCCAAGGTCTTGCTTGAAGGGTATAAGAACCCGTCGCCGCCGCAGAAGGAGAAGTAGGGATTAGCTAACCCTAACCCCTCGTTTTCAGTAGTCTTTCTTCCCACCCACCCCCTTTTATATCTTTTCCCGCCCACCGCCCTTTTAAGGTAAAGAGGGGGCTTTGCCCCCTCTTAAACACCCCCAATGAGGTGGGGTGGAGCACAGCCCCTGAAGGGA
>DUEC01000002.1 GCA_011176635.1 Dehalococcoidia bacterium
GAGTGAATATGAAATCAACGAACTGGTCAAAGAAGACTCCTGGCGCATGTTCCGCATCATGGGCGAGCTGGTGGAAGGCTTTGATACACTGGCCGGCATAGAGCCGGCGGTAACCATATACGGCTCCTCCCGACTCAAAGAAAAAGACGAGCTATACGCCCAGACCGAGGAGATTGCCAACCAGCTGGGGAAGCTGGGTTTTTCCATAGTAACCGGCGGGGGGCCGGGGGCGATGGAAGCGGCCAACAAGGGGGCGCTTGAGGCCGGGGTAACCTCGGTGGGGCTCAATATCGAACTGCCCGTAGAACAGCCCTGCAATGTCTACTCCAACAAGACGCTTACCTTCCACCACTTCTTCGCCCGCAAGGTCATGCTGGTAAAGTATGCCACGGCCTTTGTCATCATGCCCGGCGGTCTGGGCACGCTCGACGAGCTGACCGAGGTGCTGACCCTGATGCAGACCCATAAGATAAAACCCTTCCCGGTGATAATATTCAACAGCCAATACTGGAAAGGCTTTCTGGACTGGCTGGGGAGCACCGTCCTGGCTAAAGGCTGTGTCTCCCAGGAAGACCTCGACCTGCTCATAGTCTGCGACCACACCGACGAGGTAATCGAGGCTGTCCAGAAGTGGTACACCAAGCACGAGTTGGTTGGCAAGAGGGCGCTGCCCAAGTAAAAAGATTTAAGGAGCTAGCATGGCTGAAATAGAGAGAGTCGGCGAGGTAATCGAAGCCAGCACCACCGATTTTGTCGCCCAGTGCTACGAGCTTTATGAAATCCCGCCGCTGGGCAGTCTGGTCAAGACCAGAGACTCGTCGGTGGAGCTGTACGGCATCGTCTATAACGCCACCACCACCAGCCTGGAGCCGCATCGGCGCCCCATCGCCCGCGGCAAGGACGAGACCGCCGAAGAAGAGATATATCGCTCGTCCCCCCAATTGACGAAACTGCTCCGGAGCGAGTTCGGCGCCCTGGTGGTCGGGCACAAGAAAGATAACAAGCTTTATCACCACCTGCCGCCCCAGCCCGCCCGAATCCACAGCTTCGTTCACCTCTGCTCACCTCAAGAGGTCAAGGAATTCGGGCAGTCCCTTGACTTTCTCAATATACTACTCAATGCCAGCCTGCCGGTTGCCAGCGAAGAGCTGGTCAGCGCCTCGCTGCGCCAGATGAGCCAGGCTCACCCCGACCCCCGCGCCTTCCTGGTGGCGGCGGGCAAGGAGCTGGCTATACTGCTCAGCGGCAACCTCAACCAGCTCAAAGCCATTCTGGGGAGGATTAAACAATGAGTGAACGCCTGGGCATCGTTGTCTCCGGTTCCCTGAACAAAGGGGTAGAGGTCAAGCTGGACAGCTCCGCCTCCATCGAGGACATGGCGGTGGGGCGGTTCGTCACCATCGAGGGGGCAAAACGGCGCTTCTTCGGCATGATAACCGATGTCAGCTTAGGTGTTACCGACCAGAAGCTCAGCCTCACCCCGCCCGATACCACCGACCCCTTTATCGCCGAGGTATTAGCCGGCACCAGCACCTTCGGCACGCTCCATGTCTCCCCTACCCTGGTCATCAGCGGCGACGCCACCACCATGCTTGAGGGCCCCCAGCCGGTAAAGACGGTGCCCAGCCATTTTTCGGTGGTAAAGCAAGCCACCCAGCAGGACGTGGAGCTGGTCTTCGGCACCGAGGACGAAAAGAGGTTCTTCATCGGCACCCCGCTGGACATGGAGACCAAGGTCTGCCTCGACCTGGAGGAGCTGGTCAAGCGCTCCAACGGCGTCTTCGGCAAGAGCGGCACCGGCAAGACCTTCTTAGCCAGACTGCTCCTCATCGGCATGCTGCAGAAAGGGGCGGCGGTAAACCTGGTCTTCGACATGCACAGCGAATACGGCTGGGAGAGCCGGGACGAACGTCGGCGGAAGGTCAAAGCCCTAAAACAGCTCTTCCCGTCAAAGGTAGCCGTCTTTACCCTCGACGAGGAAGGCTCCAGGCGCCGCAAGGTGAGCACCGACTTCGTCGTCAGGATAGGCTATGACGAGATAGAGCCAGCGGACATCGCCCTGCTGCGCCAGACACTGAACCTCACAGAGCTTGCCGTCGAGGCCGTCTACCAGCTAACTAGAAAATTCGGCAGGAGCTGGCTGGAGGATACCCTCGGCATAACAAGCGCCGAGGAACTGCCCGAAGACCTGAACATACATGAGAGCACCCTCCAGAACCTGCAGCGGGGTCTGGCCACTCTCAAGCGGCTGCCCTTCCTGGTAGCCAGCGCCCCGGACAACACCGTCAAGCGCATACTGGAATACCTGGACGCGGGGACGAATGTCATTCTGGAGTTCGGCAGATACACCGATATCGCCGCCTACATTCTGGTGGCTAACCTGCTCACCCGCCGCATCCACGCCCGCTACCGGGAAGCGACGGAGAAAGCCATGGGCGAAGATGCCGCCCCGCCCCGCCCCCTAGTGATAACCATCGAGGAAGCGCACCGCTTCCTAAACCCCGAGGTCGCTGGGCAGACCATCTTCGGCACCATCGCCCGCGAGATGAGAAAGTATAACGTCACCCTGCTGGTCATCGACCAGCGTCCCAGCGGCATCGATAGCGAGGTTATGTCGCAGATGGGCACCAAGCTAACCTGCCTGCTGGACAACGAGCGGGATGTTGACGGCGTGCTGGCTGGCGTCATCAACAAGAACGAGTTTAAGTCGGTACTATCCAAGCTGGAATCAAAGCAACAGGCGCTCATCTTCGGTCATGCCGTGCCCATGCCGGTGGTAGTCAGGACCAGGGAGTACGGCTCGGCTGAGTCCTATAAGGGCTTTGCCCCTGAGAGCCAGGCCGAAGAAGATATCGAGAAACTGTGGGAATAGGGAGGTCGTTTTTGATTTGAGCAAAGGCAAGATTGGTTTAGCTCTGGGCGGCGGGGCGGCCCGGGGGATGGCTCATATCGGGGTGCTGGAAGTCCTGGAAAAGGAAGGCATACCTATCAATATGATTGCCGGCACCAGCGCCGGCGCCGCCATCGGTGCCCTCTACGCCCAGGGTAAGTCTGCCCGCCAGATAAAAGAGCTGGCTACAGAAATAGGCTGGGTGCAGTTCTTTTCCCTGGTGGATTTGGCCCTGCCCAGAAGCGGTTTCATTGAAGGCACCAAGATTAAGAAACTGCTCCAGTCAATTATCGGCGATATAGACTTTAGCGATTTAAGCATACCCATGGCTTGCGTGGCTACTGATATTGAGAGCGGGGAGGAGGTGGTAATCAATCAGGGGCCGGTGCTGGAAGGGGTAAGAGCCAGCATTTCGGTACCGGTAATCTTCACCGCCGTCAAACGGGATGATAGATATTTAGTCGATGGCGGCCTGGTCAACCCGGTGCCGGTGAGCACGGTCAGGGAAATGGGGGCGGACTTCGTTATCGCCGTCAATGTGGTACCGCCTATGGGCGCCAAGTCCCGCCGGAAGTCTAAAAAGCCCAAACAGCCCGGTATGTTCCACGTGATGCTGCAATCGATATATATCGCCAGCTACGCCATGGTCAAGACCAACCTGGAGGAGGCGGATATAGTCATCGAACCACGGCTGCCCAACATAGGCTTCGGCGACTTCCACCGAACCCGGGAGTGCATTGCGCAGGGGGAACTAGCCGCTCTAACCTCAATAGCCGAGATTAAAAAACGGCTGGGGGAATAGAAACCAGAGTCTAGGGCAGGGATTTCAGGCCGGTGACAATATCATCAAAGTCATCAAAGGGTTGGCAAGACAGCTTCTTCTCCCTACAGCCATCCAGCAGTCCGTCCCTGGCGAAAATGTGCTGGGCCAAGGACGCCGGGGCAATATCCGATGGGCCGTTGCCCACATATATCACCCGGTAGCCCTGCTTCAGGAACACCCTGGTGTAAGCCTCCTTGAAACCCTTGCTCAGAGTATTGCCGTCAGGGCCGATATACTGGACTTCAAGCCCGCCGGAATGGAAGCGGGTCTGGGCGGCGTGTACTTCGATATTCCCCAGACCGATGTTCTCCAGAATCGACTTTATATAGAAATCCAGCCCATTGCTTACAATCAGGAAGCGAAAGCCCCTCTCCTCGCAATAGTCTATCAGGTTATGCAGCCCTTTGCGCAGCCTGACTTTTTCCCGGGCAACCCGCAGCATCTCTTCGCTACCGGCTTTGACCATGGCAAAGGCTTTGGTATTGAAATCGCCGACCGACATCTTGTTGTCGCGGTACTGCTGGAACAGTTTTCGCCAGTCCCCTTCAGCAAAGGTGTCCAGCAAGGTAAAACTGACGTCCTCTTCGGTAATGGTGCCGTCAAAATCGCTCTGGATAATCATCGTTTAAGCTTTAACTAAGGTCCTTTAAGTAAGCGATACTAGAGCAGGATTATACTCAAATTCAAGCCGGATTTCAAGGTTAGTTTTTATGTCAACGGTAAAGCGCCATTGACAGTTCAACACCATACAGTTTAGTATGTTGCTAGTCTTTTTTAAAGCCCGGAGCAAAATATATTATCGTCGTTTAAGAATCTAGGAGGTAATGAAGTATGTCGGAACGTCTTGTGATGAAGGAGCTCTCAAGGTATAATGTCGGCACCTGGGCCGACATAATCTATAGGAACGCCCTCCTCCACGCCGACGACGAAGCCTTCGTCTACGAAAAGACCAGGATAACCTTCGCCGAGTACAACAGCCGCATCAACAAGGTAATCCACGGGCTGGGCAAGATGGGGGTAAAGAAGGGGGGCGTGCTCGGCATCCTGTCCTGGAGCTGCCTTGAGTTCGCCGAGCTCTATGGCTTGACCATGAAAGGCGGCTATATCGCCTCGCCCTTCAACCCGCGGCTGGGCAAGGACGAGCTGGAGTACCTCATCAAATACTCCGAGACCGAGACTATCTTTGTCGGCAAGGAGCTGATTGAGACAGCCAACGCTTTAAAAAAGCGCCTGCCCCAGGTCAAGAACTTCATCTCGCTGGAGACGGCCGCCCCGGGCATGACCGCCTATGACGACATCATCAAAGCCAACTCCGACGAAGAGCCCGAAATCGAGGTGAGTGAGGACGACCCCTGCTGCATCATCTATACCAGCGGCACCACCGGTGTCCCCCGCGGCGCCCTCTACAACCAGCGCCGCTTTATCGAAGACTCCAAGATACTGGCCATTGACATGAGCCTGCAGGAGGGGCACAAGCGCATCCAGATAACGCCGCTGTTTCATATCGCCGGCAATACCCACTTCCGCTCCTCGCTGCTCACCGCGGGCTGCAATGTCATCATCAAGTTCTTCGACGCCGCCGAAACGCTAAAGATTATCCATCGGGAGAAAGCCACCCACATGGACTCCGTGCCCACCCACCTGGCGGCCATGCTCAACCTGCCCGACCTGAAAAAATACGATATAAGCTCGTTGCAGTTCTTCTGGTACGGCGCCTCGCCCATGCCCCAGGAGGTGCTAAAAAGCGGGATGAAGGTCTTCGGGCCCATCTTCGCCCAGGGCTACGGGCAGAGCGAAAGCGGCCCCGCCATCTCCCACCTCTCCAAGGAAGACCACAACGTCCTGGACAGACCCGAGAAGGAACAGAAGAAGCTGGCCTCGGCGGGCCGGCCCGATATCGGCGTGCAGGTCAGGATTCTGGACGACAAAGGCAACGACGTCGGGCCCAACGAAGTGGGCGAGATAACGGCACGCAGCAAGCAGACCATGGTCGAATACTGGAAGAAACCAAAAGAAACCAAGGCGGTCCTGATTGACGGCTGGCTCCAGACCGGAGACATGGGCTACTACGATGAAGAGGGCTATATCTACATCGCCGACCGCAAGAAAGACATGATTATCACCGGCGGGGAGAACGTCTACCCCAGGGAGGTGGAAGAAGTCCTCTACCGCCATCCCGCCGTCCTGGAGACGGCGGTCATCGGCGTCCCCGACCAGTACTGGGTGGAGAGGGTGCACGCCGTAGTCGCCACCAAGAAGGGAGCCAGCGCCACCGCCGAAGAGCTTATCGCCTTCTGCAAGAAGAACATGGCCGGCTATAAGGCGCCGAAATCGGTCGAGTTTGTCGATGCCCTGCCCAAGAACCCCGCCGGCAAGATTTTGAAGCGCCAGCTGAGGGAGAAGTACTGGAAAGGGACTCAGAAAGATAAGAAGAGCTAAAAATCGCATTTGGCTAGAATCGGGTGATGGAAGGTTATAAGATAAAGTTTGAGCCCCTGGGCTTGACTGGGCATTGCCGCGCCGACGAGTCTCTTCTGGCCTGCGCCCAGAGCGCGGGCATAGGCATTATCAGCCTCTGCGGCGGCAAGGGCAACTGCCAGTCCTGCAAGGTGCAACTGGTGGAGGGCACCTTCTCCAAACCCACCGCTCAAGAACTCAAAGCCTACTCCCGCCAGGAGATTAAGGAGGGCTGGCGCCTCGCCTGCCAGACCTGCCCCACCAGCGACGGCAAGGTGGGCATTCCCTCCACCTCCCTGACCACCACCCAGCGGGTGCAGACCGAGGGGCAGGAGATAGCGGTGCCCCCTGAGCCGGTGGTTTTACCCTACCAGCTCAAACTTAAAACGCCCTCGCTGACCGACGCGCAGGCCGACGCCGACCGAGTGCTCAAAGCCATAAACCACCAGCATAAGCTGCGCTGTGACAACATTGATATCGGGGCCTTAAGCCAGCTAGCGCCGCAGTTGCGCTCCTGGAAATGGCAGTGCCGGGCTTCCGTCCGCGAAAAGGAGCTGGTCGCCTTCGGCCCCTGGCCCAGCCGCCAACTGGGACTGGCGGTAGACCTGGGCACCTCAAAGATATCGGGCTATTTGGTAGACCTGGACAGCGGCCAGACCCTGGCGGTCAATGGAATGAGCAACCCCCAGATAAGCTACGGTGAGGACATCATCAGCCGCATCGCCTACGCCACGCAGTCGGCGGCTAAAGCAGCGCAGCTGCAAAGGTTGGTGGTCAAAGCCTTAAACAAGCTGGCCAGCGAGCTCTGCACCGAGGTTAAGGCCAAGGTCGGTGATATCGTTGACTCGGTGCTGGTGGGCAACACCGCCATGCACCACCTGCTGGTAGGCCTGCCGGTGAAGCAGCTGGCTGTCTCCCCCTTCGTGCCGACGGTAAGTCGAGCGCTGGACATCAAGGCCAGCCGCCTGGGGCTGAAATTCGCCCCCGGGGCTTACCTGCACCTGCTGCCCAACATCGCCGCCTTCGTCGGCGCCGACCACACCGCCGTCCTGCTGGCGACGCTGAACGGCCTGCCCAAGGAGACGACGGTAGCTATAGACATCGGCACCAACACCGAGGTCTCGCTGATAGACCAGGACGGTATAACCACCACCTCCTGCGCCTCCGGACCCGCCTTCGAGGGCTGGCACATCAAGGACGGCATGCGCGCCGCCACCGGCGCTATAGAACGGCTGCGCATCGTCAACAACAAAATCCAATACCAGACCATCGACGACGCCCCCGCCATCGGCATCTGCGGCTCGGGCATCCTGGATACGGTGGCCCAGCTCTACCTGGCCGGGGCGCTGGGGGAGGGGGGCAAGATGGATGAGAAAAACCGCCGTGTGCGCCGCGGCGAAAAGCACCTGGAGTTCGTCCTCGTCGGCAATAAGGAGAAGAAGGACGTGCCACGGGCTATCGTGATTACCCAGCAGGACGTGCGCGAAATACAGCTGGCCAAGGCGGCTATCCGCACCGGCATCCAGGCGCTGTTGGAAGCCAACGGCTACGGTGAGGAGAAAATAAAGAGGGTGATAATCGCCGGCGCCTTCGGCACCTATATCGATGTCGCCAACGCCATGGCTATCGGCATGCTGCCCACCCTACCCCCGGAACGCTTCCAGCAGGTAGGCAACGCCGCCGGCACCGGCGCCAGGCTGGCCCTCATCTCGCGCGCCAAGCGCGCCGCCGCCCAGAAGATAGTCTCGGGGATAAAATACATCGAACTGGCCGGCGTCCCCGGTTTCAGTAAGACCTTTATGCAGGCAAGCTACCTGGGCAAATACCGCCTGAAGCAGGGCAAGAGAGAGAAGATTGGTTGACAAGAGAGAGATTCCGGCCATCGTTTCAACTCAATGGCTGGCCAAGAGCCTTGACGAGCCCAAGCTGGTCATACTTGACATCAGAAGCAGCGACCGGTACAAAGACGGCCATATTCCCGGCGCCGTGAACGTCCCTTTTCAATCTTGGGCCGTGGTCAGGAAGGGACTCCTCATGGAACTGCCCAAGGCCGACCAGCTGTTCAAGATTATCGGCTCCGCCGGCATAAAGAGCGACTCGCCGGTAGTGGTGGTCAGTAAAACGGATATCCCCCACGATACCGCCGATGTCACCCGGGTGGCCTGCACGCTGATATACGCCGGCGTTAACAACGTGGCCGTTCTAAACGGGGGCCACAACAAGTGGCTGAAAGAGAGAAAGCCGCTATCCGATAAAATAGTCAAGCCGAAGCCGTCAGCCTGCAAGGGCCAGTTAAATAAGGCGATATTCACCACCAAGGAACACGTTGAAAAGCAATTGGGGAAATCGGTCATCATCGATACCAGGGCCCCCGACGAGTACTTCGGGATAACGCAGGACCTTTTCACCGAGAAACCGGGACACATTCCCGGCGCCGTCTGCTTACCCGCCCCCTGGGTCTGGACTGAAGCCGGGACTTATAAGAGCACCAAGGAAATCAGGGAGATGGCCGCCGGGGTGGTGGGGCCGGACAAGTCCCGGGAAATAATCGTCTATTGCGGCGTCGGGGGATATTCCAGCACCTGGTGCTTTCTACTGCGGGAGCTGCTGGGGTATAATGATGTAAAGATATACGACGGCGCCGCCCAGGAATGGACCGCCGACCCGGAAGCGCCGGTGGTAAAATACCGGTGGCATTGAATAAAACAATAGAGAGAAGGATAAAGCTATGGAAACTAAAATAACCAGCGCCAGCAAAGAGGTAATCATCAGCGACAGCCGGCCGACGGTGGTTATCGGCGAGCGCATTAACCCTTCGGGCAAGAAAAAGCTGGGCGAGGCGCTGAAAGCGGGGAACCTGGATATCGTCCGCAAGGAAGCCAAAGCTCAGACCGAAGCCGGCGCCGATATTCTCGATGTCAACATCAACATATTCGGTGTCGACGAGGTAGACCTGCTGCCCAGGGCGGTGCAGGCGGTGATGGAGACGACGGATATACCGCTCTGCCTCGACAGCGCCAACACCGAGGCGCTGGAGGCAGCTCTCAAGGTTTACAAGGGCAAGCCGCTGATTAACTCGGTCAGCGGCGAGGAAAAGTCCCTGGCCGCCGTCCTGCCCCTGGTCAAAGGCTACGGCGCCGCCGCCGTCGGGCTGGTGCAGGACGACGAAGGCATCCCCCACGACGCTAAAAGAAGGCTGGCCGTCGCCCGCAAGATAGTCAAGCGGGCCGAGGCGGTGGGCATCCCCCGCGAGGACATCATCATCGACTGCCTCAGCCTGGCGGTGGGCGCCGACATGACCGCCGGCCTGGGCGTCTTAGAGGGCGCCCGCCTGATTAAAAAAGAATTGGGGGTGAACCTGACCCTGGCCGTCAGCAACATCTCCTTCGGCCTGCCCGACCGCGAGTTGCTTAATAACGCCTTCGTGGCTATGGTTATTGATGCCGGCGTGACCTGCGTCATCGCCGATGTGGCCAAGCTGCGCCCCGCCGTCCTGGCCGCCGACCTTATCCTGGCCAAAGATAAATACGCCCGGCGCTATACCGAAGGCTTCCGCCAGCGCCAGAAGCCACCGCCCAAGAAATAAGGCCAGGGGTTGGCAAAACCAGAGCTATCTATGCTATCATAGATAACGCTTTAAACCTATAACCCCAGTATTGCGGGTAAATTCAGACAACCTTTAAGTTTTAAGGAGGAAACATGGGCAGGTTAGACGGAAAGGTAGCTATCGTAACCGGCGGTGCCAAGGGCCTGGGCAAGGCTTTTTGTTTTGGCCTGGCTAAAGAGGGGGCTAAGGTAGTAATGGCTGCCCACCGCCTCGACACCGATGAGGCCAAGCAGGCGGCCAAGGATATTGAGAGTAAGGGCGGGATGACGTTAGAGGTTGATGTTACCGACGAGGCGAGCACCATAGCCATGGCCGAAAAGGCCTTTAAGAAATTCGGCAAGATTGATATCCTGGTAAATAACGCCGCCTTCTACTACGGGGTAGGCCGAAATCCCTTCCACGAGGTTGACCCGAATGACTGGGATAAGGCGCTGGCGGTGGGGGCTAAGGGCGCCTGGCTCTGCGCCAAGGCCGTATTCCCCTACATGAAGGAGCAGAAAAAGGGCAAGATTATCAATCTCTCTTCAGATACCGTCTTCGCTCCGACCAAGGGGATGATTAACTATATTACCTCCAAGGCGGCCGTTATCGGCATCACCCGCGTCCTGGCCGGAGAGCTGGGCCAGTATAACATCTGCGTCAACGCCATCGCCCCCGGCTACACCGATACCCCGGCCAGCTGGACCATCGGCAACGTGGCTAAGTTCGATACCAGCGACACCCCCCTGGGGCGCGTCGGCAAACCCGAGGACATGGTCGGGGCCGTTATCTTCTTCGCCAGCGATGACAGCGACTTTATCAGCGGCCAGACACTGATAATCGATGGCGGCCGGCGGGTGCACTAAGCCAACGGAGCGATAGGTATGACAAAGTCTCAACTGAAGGTGCTGGACAAGGTTACCCGGGAAGCCAAAGAGGCGCAGCTGGTTAACGACGCCTGCGGCTGGAGTACCCTCTACGGCCTGAGCCAGCACTTCCACTTTATCCCCAAAGAGCTGGTAGCGGCGGCGACGTCACTATCGGGGGGCTGCGGGGCGAGCAACGGCTCCTGCGGCGCTTATGTCTGCGGTCTCCTGGCTATAGGCTGGAAATTCAACCCGCCGATGGGAGATGACTCCCCAGAGGGGCTAGCCAAGAGAGAGATTGCCGGCAAGAAACTAAAGAAATTCAGGGAAGCCTTCATAAAGGAGTTCGGCACCACCATGTGTCCCGTCATACACGCGCAGCTCTACGGGCGGAGCTTTGACCTAATGGACGAGGGGCAACGGGAGGAATTCTTCAGCATACCCGACCACAGGGAGAAGTGCGCCTCGGTGGTGACCAAGGGCGCCCGTCTGGCGGCTGAGATTATGCTTGAGGAGGCTTAAGGGCCAGGACCAGCCTTCAAAGCTTTTGATAGGTATTCTTCTCCTATTAAAACTCTCCCTTTAATAGGGGGCTTTGATTTTATAGAGAGGGAAAATGGCTGCCGGCAAACTGATATACGGCTTCGAGGAGCTGGGGCAGGAGCACAAAAAGCTGGTCGGCAAGAAGTGCGCCAACCTGGGAGAGATGACGCGGATGGGCTTAGCCGTCCCCCCGGGTTTCGCCATTTCCATCGCCCTCTACCGCAAATTCGCCAGGGCAACCGGGATCCTAGAGGAAATCTCCCGCCAGGTGAACAAGCTCGGCCAGCTCAAAGGCAGGAACATCGCCGTCTTTGATGAACTCAGCCAGAAAATCCGGGGCATCATCGAGGGCAAAGAGATGCCGCCGGAGATAAGCAAAGCCATAGCCTCATACTACGAAGGCTTAAGCAAAAAGGTGGGCGCCACCGATGTCGCCGTCTCACTGCGCTCGGCGGGGACGGCCAGCCGCCCGGGCATGTTCGAGAGCTACCTCAATATTATCGGCATTGAAGACGTGCTGGACAAGATAAAGAAGGTATGGTCAAGCGCCTATACGGCGCGGGCTATCGCCTTCCGCATCAACAAAGGCGTGCCCGTCATGGGGGACGAGCTCGGCATCGCCGTGGCCAAGATGGTAAACGCCCGCTCCTCCGGCATCAGCTTCACCGTGGACCCGCTCACCGGCGATACCTCACGGGTAATAATCGACGCCAACTGGGGGTTAGGGGTGGGCGTGGTCAGCGGGACAGGGAGCGTGGACAAGTTCGTGGTCGACAAAGAGACCCTGAAGATAGTAAAAACATCTATCGGCAAAAAGACGAAACAGGTAATAGCCAGGAAAAGAGGGGTGGGCTGGGGCGAGGTGCCGGTGAAGAAACAGAAAGTTCCCTGCTTAAGCAACCAGGAGATAGTAGCCGTTGCCAAGCTGGCCATACTGCTTGAGGAGCACCTGGGCCAGCCGCAGGACATAGAGTGGGCTATTGACGCCGATTCCCCTCCAACCAAGAATATATCCCCCCTCCAGACCCGCCCGGCCAAGGTGGCCGCCCAGAGAAAAGAATCGGTTACCGACCGTATGCTCGACCTGATGGTCGATAAGTTCTATAGACCTTGACGATAAAGGCTATTGAAGCCTAGACTTAAATAGCGGGTAGAGGAGAGAATTGGCCAAGAAGAAGCAGTTGAAGGCTAAAATCTGGGACGAGGCCCCGGGTTATGACTACATCGCCGAGATTGACCTCCCTGAGATGCGTTCCTGGTTCCTTGACGGGACGCACAGCATACCGCCCTTAACCCCCCTCTACGGATACCAGTGGGTGAGATTCTGCGGCCATGGCTTAAAGTTCGCCTGCACCGAGCTCAGCATCCCCACCTGCAGGGGCTGGGAATTACGCTTCTTGAGGGGCGGCATCTACTGCGCTTTCCATATAGTGAGGGACAAAAAGGAAATTGCCCAGCGCGAGGTCAGGTTCCGCCAGGCGCTGCGCCCCTGGCTTGAGGACTTTGAAGGGCTGTGGAGCGGTTACCGGCAGGAGCTACTGGGCATCTACGCCAAGCTCAGGGAGCTTGATGTCGATAACGCCACCAACCTCCAGCTTCACCACCACAACTACGACCTGATGCAGGCCTACATGAGGATGTGGGAAATCCACTTCGTCGGGATGTACGCTTCATACAACGCCTGGTTGCTGCTGGAGGCGATGACCAAGGAACGCTTCGGCTTGAGCGACCAGGACCCCCAGTTTCAGGACATGGTTCGGGGCTTCGATAACAAGATATACCAGATGGACAAGAAGATGTGGCAGTTCGGCCAACTGGCCATCAGGATGGGCTTAGAAGACGTCTTCAAGAAGAACAAGCCCCAGTCCATCCTGGGCAAACTCCAGCAGTCGGCAAAGGGCAAGGAATGGTTCAAGCAGTTAATGGACTACATGGAGACGGATGATGTCGGCGGCTGGCGGATGAGGCGCTCCACCGACCTCAACGAGCCTTACTGGCTGGAAGACCCGGGCACGCCCATAGGGCTGGTAAAGGACAACGTGATGCGGGGCTTGAGCTACAACCTGGAAGCTACCCGGGCCGAGATGGCCAAGAAGAGGGAAGCCGCCATCGCCGATTTCCTTAAAAAGGTGCCGGCGGGGGAGAAGGAGCTTTTCCAGGGGCTGATACGGCTTTCGGGCAAGGCCAGCTCCTACAGCGAGGAGCACGACCTCTACTGCGAGCTAATGGTTCAGGCTCTAATGCGCCGCGGTTACCTGGCCATGGGCAGAAGGCTGGCCGAGAAGGGGGCAATCGATAAACCCGATGACATATTCATGCTCAACCCGGATGAGATTGACCGGGTTATTATGGTCCCCGAGGGGCACGACATGCGCTGGCTCACCAGAAGGCGGCGGGCCGCCTGGAAGGAGTGGCACAAAAAGCCAAATCCGGCGGTACTCACCGAGCGCGCCAGCCCGGAAAAGGCGGTAAAGCTCGACCTGTTGCCCTCCGGGGACGCCGTGGCCATCAAGACCATCATCGGCGAAATGCCCCAGCCCATGCCCAAGCTGAAGGCGGACTTAAGGGGTATCTGCGGCTGCGCCGGAGAGGTCGAAGGCAAAGCCCGCGTGGTGGTCAGGTACGAAGACCTCAAAAAGGTAAAGGCGGGGGAGATACTGGTCTGCCCCGGCATCAACCCGGCCTGGACTCCCGTCTTCGGCCTAGTAAACGGCGTAATCACCGATACCGGCGGCACCTTAAGCCATGCCGCCATCATCGGGCGGGAATACGGCCTGCCCACCATCGTCAACACCCAGAAGGGCACCGCCAAGCTCAAATCGGGACAGCGGGTAAAGATGGACGCCACCAACGGCGCCGTCTACATAGTGAATAAACAAACCGGGAAAGGATAATAGCTAAAATTGTTGCTTGAAGGCAAGGTAGCGGTTATCACCGGCTCAACCTCGGGCATCGGCCGGGCGGGCGCCGTTTTACTGGCTAAAGAAGGCGCCAGGGTCGTTATCAGCGGCCGGAACCAGGAGCGTGGGCAGGAAGTGGTGAGCACGATAAAGAAACAGGGCGGTGAGGCAAGCTTTATCGCCGCCGACATGCTGGCGGTGGCCGATATCGAGCGTCTGGTTAAAGAAGCGGTCGCCACTTATAGCCGGCTGGACATCTTCTGGCATAACGCCGGCATCGTCGGGCCCGACAGCATCAAAGACATCACCCAAGAAACCTATGATAAGATGATGGCCGTCCACCTCAAAGCCGCCGTCTTCGGCGCCAGGTTCGCCGCTATCGAAATGAGCAAAAGCGGCGGCGGGGCTATTCTATTTACCAGCTCCGTGGCCGGGCTGAAGCAGTCCGGGTTTTCCATGACCTACTCGCTGGCCAAGAGCGGGCTGGTAATGCTGACCCGGAAGCTGGCGGTAGACCTGGCTAAAGACAAGATACGGGTCAACTGCCTCTGCCCGGGGCGGGTGCAGACCGGGATGAGGCCGGATATCTCCCAGGAGCGGGCGCGGGCATTGGGCATCAGCGCCGAGGAGTGGGAAAAGAAGGACAAACAGCGTATACCAATGGGCAGGTTCGTCACCGAGGAAGAAGTTGCCGAGGCGGCGTTATTCCTGGTCTCAAGTAAGGCTTCGGCCATCACCGGCGTCGCCCTGCCTGTTGACGGCGGTTTTCTGGCCGTATAAATAATAATATATGGAGAGGTTAAAATGGGAATATTGGAAAACAAGGTAGCTATCGTAACCGGCGGTGCCAAGGGCCTGGGCAAAGCCTACTCCTTAAGAATGGCCGAGGAAGGAGCCAAGGTAGTGGTAGCCGACATCCTGGAGGAGGACGCCGAGGCAGTCGCCAAGGAAATCAAGGCCAAGGGGGGCAAGGCTATAGCCGTGAAAGCCGATGTCACCTCCGAGGCCGAGACCAAGGGCATGGCCGAGAAAACGGTGCAGGAGTTCGGGCGAATAGACATCCTGGTCAACAACGCCGGCTTCTACCACGGCATGTCGAGGAAGTCCTTTGACGAAATCTCGCCAGCCGAGTGGGACAAGATGATGGATGTCAGCGCCAAGGGAACCTGGCTCTGCTCCAGGGCGGTCTTCCCCCAGATGAAGAAGCAGAACAAGGGCAAGATTATCAATATATCCTCCGAGGCGGTCTTCGCCCCGACCAAGGGCCTGATTCACTACACGGCGGCTAAAGCGGCCGTCATCGGCATCAGCCGGGTGCTGGCCGGGGAGCTGGGCCAGTATAACATCTGCGTCAATGTGGTCGTCCCCGGCGTTATCGATACCCCGGCTACCAGAAGTTATGTCAACATGGAAAAGATGGACGCCAGCTCCGTCCCCATGGGGCGTTTCGGCAAACCGGAGGACGTGGTCGGCGCCGTTATCTTCTTCGCCAGCGACGACAGCGACTTCGTCAGCGGTCAAACCCTGCTCGTTGACGGCGCCAGAAGGGTGAACTAAAGGCGATAGACCGATTTTCACCCTTTAGCTTAAAGGCAAGATACTGTATAATGTAAAACAAAATATAAAGTCTTTTTAAAGGAGGAGAAAGAAGATGCCCTGGATGTGGAATCTGCACACCAGAGAATTCTGGCCGCAAAGAGACCTAAAGAAATACCCGCTGTGGTTCGTCAACCTGGGACACAGCTACCCGGCCTGGACTCCGCTATTTAACTGGATGTGGTGCTACCCCTTAGCCCACGGCCTCTGCTACGGTATCAATGAGACCTGGATACCCACCATCAGGGGCAGCGAGACCCGCGATATAGACGGCTGCGCCCTGGCCAGCTCCCTCAGGATTAGCGACGAGGCTGAGATTAAAGGAAGGCAGAAGAACTTCAAAAAGTTCATAACGGAAACCTACGCCCCCAAGGGAGACAAGCTCTATACCGATATGGAGAACGAGCTGATAGGGCTTTGCCACAAATTCAGGACTTTTGATTACGAAAATGCGACCCAGTACGAGCTTTACAAGCTCTTCCGGGAAGGGATACAGCTTCTCTACCGGGAGTGGGAGACCCATTTCTACCTGATATACCCGGTTTACGAGGCTTACTGGAACTGCACCGAGATTGCCGCCGAGTACGGCGGGGTCAAGGAATTCTCCCCCGCCTGGCACAAAATAATACGCGGCTACGATAACGACCTCTTCGTCCAGGACAAGGCGCTCTGGGAACTGCGCAGCCGCGCCATCGAGCTTAAGATTGACGATGTCTTCACCAAGAACCCCGCCGAGAAGGTCATCCCCACCCTGAAGAAGCTACCGGCCGGCAAGCAGTGGCTGGAGAAAGACCTCAACGACTTCCTGGTGGTCAAGGGCTACGGCTGGCGCTCGCCGCGGATGATGGAGTTCATCGTGCCTTCATGGTGGGAAGACCCCACGCCGGCTATCGCCCACATTCAGCAGTACCTGACGATGTCAAAGGACGCCAAGGCGCCCTTCCCCCTGGATAGCATCAGGCCCCGCCTGGTCAAGGAGCGGGAAGAACTGACCCGCGAGCTTATCGACAAGGTGAAGGCGGCAAAATACCCCGACATGGACTGGTTCCTGGCCACCCTCAACGTCAGCCAGAGGTCAAGCGCCTTCAGCGAGAGCCATGATGTCGCCTGGGAGCAGGGCTGCCACACCACCTTCCGCTACCTGGTGAGGAAGATTGGCGAGAGGCTGGTAAAGTTCGGCACCATTGAACAACCGGATGACATGTTCTTCTTCATCCCCGACGAGCTGGAGCTGTTCATTGCCTATCCCGAATCTTACGAAATCAAGGATATTATCGCCGACCGCAGGACAACCTGGATAGCCCGGAAGGAATTCAAGTCGCGCTCGCACATTGTCACCGCCGGGCCTTTAACACCGGAAGATATAAACAAGCATATACTCTCGGCTCATGATGCCATAGTGGCCAAGGTCGTAGCCGGGGAAGCCCCTATCCCCAGGCCAGAAACCGGCGCTCTCCTCTTCGGCAACTGCGGCAGTCCGGCCGGCACCGTTGAAGGTAAAGCTCACCTGGTAGTAAACAACGAAGATGTCGTTTCTACCCAGCCGGGCGATATTGTAGTCTGCCCGGGGATGTCTTCGGGATGGACGCCGGTGCTGCCGCTGGCTAAAGCCATAGTGACCAACGGCGGCGGTTCCTTAAGCCATGCTGGTATTCACTGCCGGGAGTACGATATACCCCTGGTATCAAACACCGGCAACGGTACCCTGGTTATCGAGGAAGGCGAAAAAATCCGGGTGGATGCCACCGAGGGGCTCGTCTTCCGGGTAAAATAGACTAAAGATGAGCGCGAGGGTTAAACTGCCGCCTATCCTGCAAGAGCTCAGCGGTGGTATTGAGGCGCCTGAGGTAAGCGGTAATACCATCGGTGAATGCCTTAACAACCTTGAGGGGCAGTTTCCCGGCATCAAGGAATATCTGTTCGACAGGCGGGGGAGACTGCTGCGCATCTTTGGCATTTACCTGAACTCTGACGGTCTTAACCCCGTAGAGCTGGATACCCCGGTGCGGGAAAACGACGAGATTGTCATTCTGAACTTTCTTATGGGAGGATAAAATGCGGAGCTACACGGGCAAACTTATACGTATTAACCTGAGCCAGGGCAAGAGCCAGATCGAGGATGTCCCCGAGGCGTTGATGAAGAGCTTCCTGGGCGGGCGAGGTATGGCCGCCAAGTACCTCTACGACGAGCTCAAACCCGGTGTGGAGCCCCTGGGAGGGGATAACAAGCTGATATTCATGATGGGGCCCTTGGGCGCCACCACAGCGATGTCGGTCTCCCGGATGGCGCTGGTAACCAAGAGCCCCCTTACCGGCACCATCGCTAAATCAATTATGGGGGGCAACTTCGGCGCCTACCTGAAATTCGCCGGCTTCGACGGCATCATCGTCGAGGGCAAAGCCGAAAAACCGACCTATATCCACATCGATAAGGATGGGATTCATATTCTGGACGCCGGTGAGCTCTGGGGGCTGGATACCCAGCAGACCCACGCCAAGCTGAGGGAGAGCCACGGCAAGAACACCCAGGTGGCCTGCATCGGGCCGGCCGGAGAGAAGCTGGTCCGCTACGGCATCGTTATCAGCGACCGCCGCTGCGGCGGTCGTACCGGCGTGGGTACGGTGATGGGCGCCAAGAAGCTCAAAGCCATTGCCGTCAACTCAACGGGGCCCTTGAGCCTATACGACGCCGAGGGCTTTAAAAAGATAGCCCAGGGGATAATTGCCGAACTAAAGACCAGCCCCCGCCGCATCAAGATGAGCGACTTCGGCACCTCCTACCTGACGCTGGGCTTTGAGAAGATGGGCATCTTCCCGGTGAAAAACTTCCAGGAAGGGCACCTCGAGGACGTGGAGAAGATAGGCGAGGAGGAATTCGCTAAGATAAAGACCAAGAACGACGGCTGTTACGGCTGTATGACCAAGTGCGGCCAGGTGCGCCAGGTAACCGAAGGCGAATACGCCGGCGCCGTCAGCGAAGGCCCCGATTATGAGACCATCTGGTCTCTGGGGGGCAACCTGGCTAACACCGAGTTAGCCTCGCTGATAGCCGCCGACTCCCTCTGCGATAAGCTGGGATTGGATACCGTCAGCGCCGGAAATTCCATCGGCTTTGCCTGCGAGCTCTTCCAGAGAGGAATAATCACCAAGAAAGATACCGACGGACTAGAGCTCAAGTGGGGCGACCACGGGACTATGATGAAACTGGTGGAGAAAATCGCCCAGCGGGAAGGATTCGGCCAGCTCCTCGGTGAAGGCACCAGGCGAGCCGCCGAGAAAATCGGCAAGGGCGCCGAGGACTACGCCATGCAGGTCAAGGGGCTGGAGCTTCCCGCCTACGAACCCCGCGCCGTCAAGGGCTACGGTCTAATCTTCGCCACCTCAAACATAGGCGCCAACCACATGTACGGCCGACCCCGGGAGGACCTGGCCGGCACCACCGATAGGTTCGCCGACGAAGGCAAGGGTAAAGACATCGCCCGCGCCCAGATAGGGCAGGCGGTGGAAGACTCGGTTATTCAATGCAGCTTTGGCCCGGTCACCGGCCTCAACCCCGAGTCCCGCAGCCAGATACTGGTGGCGGCTACCGGCTTTGAGGAATTCGGCGACCCGGCTTACCTTAACCAGATAGGGGAGAGAATCCTCTGCCTGGAGCGCTCTTTCAACGTGCGCGAGGGGTTCAACCGCAAGGACGATACCCTGCCCAAGAGGATGCTCACCGAGCCGCTGGAGAATGCCGGCCCGGCCACGGGGCAGGTTTTCCGCAAGCTGGATACCCTCCTCGACGAGTACTACGATGCCCTCGGCTACACCAGGCAGGGCATACCTTCCGCCGAGAAGCTAAAGCAGCTAGGGCTGGAGTGAGCGGTTAGAGGACCCGAACCTCTGACCTCTTACAAAGAAAAGAATAGGGCCGAGATAAACTCTCGGCCCTATTTGCTTATATATGGCGCTTTTACCAAAGGACGGCTTTTAAGAAGGGGGCACCGTTTCCTTCTTCATCATGGCTTCGATTTCGGCATAGGGTATCTTCACCTTGGGGAGCACCGGTTTGCCATCAGGCCCCATCTCAATGGCGCCGGTGGGGCAAACGAAGGCGCAGTCCCCGCAGCCGATGCAATCGCCGCTCAGCTCGTAGGCGTAGAACGGTGCGGCCACTTCCTTATAGATGCCGCGGTTGACCAGGCTTATCGCCGACTTGCCGATTATCTCCTGGCAGGCCCTGACGCACAGGCCGCAGAGGATGCAGTCCTGGTCGCCTAAGACAAACCTGGGCTTCTCCACGCCGTACTCTTTGGCCAGCTCCTGTACCCTCTTCACGTTGGGGCACCGGGCTAGAAGAAGCTCGATTATCCCCTTACGCAGTTTCTTTATCTTCTCGGTCTGGGTCTTGACTATCAAGCCTTCTTTGACCGGGTAGAGGCAGGCGGCGACGAACTTGAACTTGGAGCCGCCGTCCTCGCTTACCTCAACGGTGCATATCCGGCAGGCGCCGTAGGGTTTAACCGCCGGATGATAGCAGAGGGCCGGGATATTGCCGATTCCGGGCATGCGCTCCACAGCCTGCAGGATGGTCTGGCCGCCCGATACCACGATATCCTTATCGTCAACGGTAAGATGGACGGCGTTGACCCCCTCGGCATGCTTCACCTCAACCGAAGTCTCGCCATTAATCCATACCTTAGCCATGGTTACCTCCTTCTACCGCTTTAATACGGCATTGAACTTGCAGACGTCATAGCAGGCGCCGCACTTGATACACATATCCTGGTTGATGGTGTGGGCTTGCCTCTTCTGGCCGCTGATAGCCCCGGTGGGGCACTCCCTCAGGCACCTGAGACAGCCCTCGCACTTATCGGCGTCTATAGAGAACTGGATTAACTCCCGGCAGACGCCGGCCGGGCACTTCTTATCGTTGATATGGGCCAGGTACTCGTCCTTGAAGTAGCGGATGGTGCTCAAGACGGGGTTGGCCGCCGTCTGGCCCAGGGCGCAGAGGGCGCCGGCGCTTAAGACCCCGGCCAGGTCTTGGAGGGTATCAAGGTCTTCGGGCTTGCCCTTACCCTGGGTGATGTTGCTCAATATCTCGCTCATGCGGTTTATGCCCTCCCGGCAGGGGGTACACTTGCCGCAGGACTCGCCTTTGAGGAACTCGATAAAGTAGCGGGCGACATCGACCATGCAGGTGTCCTCGTCCATGACTATCATGCCGCCCGAGCCCATCATCGAGCCCAGCTTGGTCAGCTCGTCAAAGTCCACCGGGGTATCCAGATACTTTTCCGGGATACAGCCGCCGGAAGGCCCGCCGGTCTGCACCGCCTTGAACTTCTTGCCATCGGGGATGCCGCCGCCGATATCGAAAATCATGTCTCTGAGGGTTATCCCCATGGGCACTTCAACCAGGCCGGTGTTGACGATGTTGCCCACCAGGGAGAATATCATGGTGCCCTTGCTGCCGGCGGTGCCGATTTTAGCGTACCAGTCGGCGCCTTTATTGATTATCAGGGGCACGTTGGCCCAGGTCTTGACGTTGTTAAGCAAGCTGGGGTTGTCCCAGAGCCCCTTCTCCGACATGTGGACGTACTTGGCCTTGGGTTCGCCGACTTTGCCTTCCAGCGACGCCATCAGGGCGCTGGACTCGCCGCAGACGAAGGCGCCGCCGCCCTTGTTTATGGTCACGGTGAAATCGAAGCCGGAGCCTAGAATGTTCTTACCCAGCAGCCCGTAGTCCATGGCCTGTTCAATGGCGATGCGGGCGTGTTCTACCGCCAGCGGGTATTCGTTGCGGACATAGATATAGCCCCTACGGGAGCCGATGGCATAAGCGCCGATTATCATGCCTTCCAGGACGCTGTGAGGGTTGCCTTCAAGCAGGCTCCTGTCCTGGTAGGCTCCGGGGTCGCCCTCATCGGCGTTGCAGATTACGTATTTAACATCACCCTTAGCCTCGCGGCAGGACTGCCACTTTCTACCGGTGGCAAAGCCGCCGCCTCCCCTCCCCCGCAGTCCCGATTTCTTGACCTCTTCAATAATCTTGTCCGGGGACATCTGGAAGAGGGCTTTTGCCAGGGCAGAGTAACCGCCGGCGGCAATGTAGTCTTCAATATTGGTGGGGTCAATCTGGCCGTTAGCGCCGAAGATAGTCCGTGTTTGCTTCTGGTAGAAGGGGACATCGGGTTCGTAGGTGATGGTCTTATCCGTCGTCGGGTCGACATAGAGCAGGCGCTCCACAATCCTGCCGCCCAATATCGTCTCCTCGATAATCTCCTCTACGTCCTCGGGTTGAACCCGCTGGTAGAAGACCTTCTTGGGCTCAATGACCACCAGTGGTCCGCGCTCGCAGAAGCCATGACAGCCGGTCTCTTTAAGCGAGACCTGCACCTGGAGCTCCCGCCTTTCGATGGTATCTATAAAAGCGTCAACGACCGCTTCGGCGCCGGAGGCGCGGCAGGCGGTGCCGCCGCAGACCGATATGCAGGTCTGGCTGGAGTCTCTCTCGGCCAGAATAGATTGGCGCCGGCTCTCCAGCTCCTGAGGGCTTTCCACTCTTCTTTCCAGTAGGTTTCTGACCTGCTCTACCATCTCACCTTACCTCGCCTTTACTTGTATTTCTTCAAGACGCGGTCGAGCTTATCGGGGCTTACCTTGCTCTCGTACTTGCCGTCGACGACCACCACCGGGCCCAGGGCGCAACAGCCCAGGCAGTTGACGGCTTCCAAGGTGAAGCGCGTATCCTCGGTGGTCTCGCCGGGCTTGATGCCGTAGTCCCTCTCCATCTTTTCCACCAGCCGCCGCCCTCCCTTGACGTGACAGGCGGTGCCCAGGCAGACGGTCACCAGGTGGCGGCCCCTGGGTTTCAGGGTGAAGGCGCGGAAGAAGGTAGCTACGCTGAAGACCTGGCTTAAGGGGATATCCAGCTTCTGGCTGATTTTTACCATCACGTCCTGGGGCAGGTAATCAAACTGGGACTGGATATCCTGGAGCAGGGATATTATCTGCTCTTTCTTATCGGCGTAGCTGTCAATAAGGGAGTCTACCTTTTCCGTGTAGCTCTCTATGGTAGCCTTCACTTTAGGGAAATCAAGGGTAACCTCCATCGGTTAAACCTCCTTAACTGCCTAATTTCATACTACTCTTTTGAAAGCCCGTCTCCATCCGTTATCACGCCCGTTTTTACTACCGAAACCGCTCCATTTGGGTGGGTATGTTCCACAGCGGCTTTCACTGGTTAACCTGGTGCTGGTGGGTGATTTAACTCAGGTGATTATACCTATACGGGCAAAACCGACCTGGTTATTTCTACCCTTGAAGGAGTGTATCGGCTCTGGTATGATTAAGTAAGGGGATTTGAGTTTATGAGTAGCATTAGCGTTCTTCTTGCCGAAGACCATGTCATCACCCGGGAGGGTATCCGCCGGCTCCTGGAGGCGGAGGAGGGGGTAACGGTGGTTGGGGAAGCGGGCGACGGCGAGGAAGCGGTGCAGATGGCCACCGAGCTCAAGCCCGACGTGATCATCATGGACATCGCTATGCCCAAGCTCAACGGCATCGAGGCCACCAGGCAAATCAAGCTGATTCATCCCCGCACGGCGGTGCTTATCTTGAGCGCTTACGATGACGACGAGTACGTCTTTGCCCTGCTCAAAGCCGGCGCCGCCGGTTACCTGTTGAAGAGCGTCAGCGGCGACGAGCTCACCCGCGCCGTCCAGGCGGTGTATAAGGGCGAGCCGGTCCTTGACCCCATAGTCGCCCGCAAGGTGGTGAACTACTTCAGGCTGCCGGGCAAGACTCCGGGGCTGGAAAGAGCCGCCGAGCACCTCAGCAACCGGGAGATGGATATCATCAAGCTGGCGGCCAAGGGTATGACCAATAAGGACATCGCCGATAAGCTCCACCTCAGTAACCGCACTGTTGAGGGTCATCTAAGGACTATCTTCAACAAGCTGGGGGTCGGCTCCCGCACCGAGGCGGTGCTCTACGGCTTGAGAAAGGGCTGGCTCACCCTGGAGGAACTGCCTTAGACCCCCTCCAGGATAGCGGGGTAGAAGCATATGGCCCAGAGTCTATTAAGTTCAGAAATGCTGGTCAAGATTATTGACGGCTCCTCTATTCCTTCTTTTGTCATCAACAAGCAGCACCAGGTCACCCACTGGAACACCGCCATCGAAGCCCTTTCCAAGATAAAAAGGCAGGATATAGTCGGCACCAACGGGCAGTGGCGGGCGTTTTACGCCGAAAAGAGGCCAGTTATGGCCGACCTGATAGTCGATGAAGCCGATGAAAAAGAAATCGAAGCCCATTACCAGGGCAAATGCCGGAAATACCGCCTCATTGACGGCGCCTATGAAGCCGAGGACTTTTATACCGACCTCGGCGGCAGCGGCAGGTGGCTCCACTTTACGGCCAGTCCCATCAGAGACAGCAAGGGGGAGATAATAGGCGCCATAGAGACCCTGGAGGACACCACCGAGCGGAAGCGCGCCGAGGAAGCGCTTCACGAATCGGAGAAGAGCTTCCGGGCTTTGTTCGAGGGTGCCTATGACGCCATCTGGGTCCACGACCTGGAGGGCAACATCCAGACGGCCAACGAGGCGGCGGCGAAGCTCGGCGGCTACCCCGTAGCCGAGCTGGTGGGGATGAACGTAAAATCGTTCTTGAGTGATAAGAGCCTGAAGCTGGCCAGGGAGGTGAGCCGCAAGCTGACCGAAAACAAGCCCATAGACCTCCCCTACGAATTGAGGCTGGTCAGGAAGGACGGCTCCGAGTCGATATGCATGGTCTCCACCAACCTGGTTACCAGCGACGGCGAGCCCAGGGGTTTTCAGAACATCGCCAGGGATGTGACCCAGGAGAAGCGGATGCAGGAAAACCTGCGCTATTACCTGCAGGAGATTACCCGGGCTCAGGAGGAGGAGCGCAAGCGCATCGCCCGCGAGCTTCATGACGATACCGCCCAGCTCCTGGGCTCTCTCTCCAGGCAGCTGGACAACTTCTCCCGCAAGAAGCAAAGCCTGACGCCCGAAGATGTCTCGTTTATCAAAGACCTGCAGGCCCAGCTTAACCGTGGGGTGCAGAGTGTGCACCGCTTTGTTCAGGACCTGCGCCCATCGCTGCTGGATGACTTGGGTCTAATCCCGGCCTTGAGGTCGCTGATGAAAGACCTCCAAGAGTACGACGGCATAGCTACCAGCCTGAGGGTGGTCGGCGGCGAAAGACGTTTCTCACCCGAATTCGAGTCGCTGCTCTTCCGCATATTCCAGGAGGCGCTTAACAATATCCGCCGGCACGCCCAGGCTCTCGAAGCCAGCGTGGTCATTGATTTCAGCGGAGATAAGGTGAAGGTAACCATAAGCGATAACGGGCGGGGGTTCGCTCTATCGGGAAGGGTGGACGACCTTCCCCGCAGCGGTAAGCTGGGGCTGGTGGGAATGCAGGAGCGGGCGCGGCTGCTGGGGGGCACCCTTAAGGTGCAGTCAACACCGGGCAAGGGCACGACCCTGATAGTAGAAGTGCCCGGCTAGACTGGTGCGGTGCTATAGTGGTGGGCGGTAGAGGACTCGAACCTCTGACCTCCTGCGTGTAAAGTAGCCTTGTTAAAAGGCGGAGAGCGCTTGCCTCCTTTCGGATCGCATTATATGCCGCCATCTCTCCTACAGTCAATACCCCCCTACCTGTCGTCTTTGGGTTAAGAATGCACAAAAGCCTCTTTTGTTACATCTGATAACCTAGCACGTATATGGGTAATCCCTGGTGCAGGTCAAAACCTGATGATAAATCGCTCTGAAAGGCAGCAACCGAATTGGTGAGTGGCATTGACAGCCAGGCGAGTAACGGTCTAAAGTGTGCCTATATTGGCTCTAAGGAGATTAGAATGACTACAGGAAGCAACCAAGACATTAAGGCAGTGGTAAAATCGCTAAAGGCAAACCGCTTTGACACCGTGGAGTTTGTGGAGGATGCGGACACTGCAGTAAGAACAGTACTTGATATGATACCCCCTGAGGCCAAGGTCGGAATGGGTGGCTCAATGACAATCAGGCAAACCGGGCTTAGAGATGAGCTAATCAAACGCGGGAATATTCAAATGTTTCGACCCGGGCAGGTATCGTTTGAAGAATTTTTACGTTTGCCGAGTGATATATTTTTGACCAGCAGTAATGCGGTTACGCTGGATGGGAAGCTGGTAAACATTGATGCAACCGGCAATCGGGTAGCCCAAATGGTCTTCGGACCGCAGAAGGTCATAATGGTCATCGGGCAGAACAAGATTGTGTGTGATGTTGATGAAGCAATTAAACGGGTAAAGTATGTTATTGCCCCACATCATGGCATGACTATGGGGATACAAGCACCATGTGCCATTGACGGGCGGTGTACTGATTGTAAATCACCAGGGCGGATATGCAATATCACCACTATAATTGAGAAAAAACCCAGGATGACGGAATATGCCATAGTCCTTGTTGGTCAAGACCTGGGTCTAGGTTGGGACCCAGATTGGCCTGCAGAGCGCAAGGAACGGATAGTTTCAGCCTACCGGGCCGAATGGGAAAAAGAGCGGGCTACTTTCCACCCACCCCGACCCTGAGGTTATGTTTGACCAATTTGGACTTTTGTTACTTAGTGCTTCGCGGGTTAATAAGGAAGATGTCGCCTAACTAATCTATCCTTTCCCGCAGCTTCTTCCATGTATCTGTAATAAGGAAACTTTCCTCCATATTCTCAATCATCGTGACAAATCTCGTCATAGGCACAGAGAGACTGAGCACATCTTTAGGCAGGTAGGGTCGTGCTGAGGGGTCAAACATCCCTATAACAGCTCTACGATGTCGTGATTCCTTTTCTAGGTACGGGTAAGACACGATTGAAGCACAGCCTGAGCCCATGGGCGTAAATACGCCTTCCGGTTCGGACTCGTCAAAATTCACTAGGGTGAATAGGCCGGACAGGACATCGGGTTGGGCGAAGAATATGACCACTTCTGGATTATCTTCTTTTTCGAGGTTGTCCCATCTTTTGAATATAATAAGAGGTGCAGGTGCTTTAAAATTAGGCCAGTTCTTCACAATCTCTTTGACCAGTTCCGGCGATTTCTTATAGCGTTCACCCTCCATCTTGCCGGGAATGCCACAAGACAGGAAGTACTCGAAGTCGGGCATTAAGCCTTCTGTAAAGCCAAGATATCTTCTTCCACCAAGGCAGCCAATTGAATCTGCATTGAAGCTGAAAGAGCTCCCTTTTCTCACCTCCACCAGTGCCCCTATTACACACCGAGCTACTGAGCCAGGCTTGACCAGTTCCGCCGGTCCTTCTTTATCGCTGTAGTAAAAAGTGATAGGAAGCTCGGCATTATGGAAATACTTCCTCCAGAGTGTAGTAAATCTGTCTTTGATTTCCATATCCATAGGCGCACTCCTTAATTAGACCCCTTTTTTCAATTATAGCAAAATTAGTTTGAACAGCAACAAAGGGTAAGGTAACCCAGAAGTGGCTCAAGGACCGCAAGAGCAGAATGCCGACCTGTGGCGAGTTGCCCCATTACCAGAAGGTGATAGTTACTCTGAAGGAAACAAGGAATTCCCTTGAGGAGCTAATATTAGCCACGGTTACCTCGCCCACGATATATACCTCAAGCTGTTGGTAGCTCGGTGTCCCACCTCCACCCCCACCCCCAGGCGGCGGTAATTCCTCAAGCAGGTAGTTTATGGTGAAGGAAAAGCTATCACCCTGAGAATCGTTTTGAGGCTCTCCCGTTTCCGCGAATTCCCACTCCCAAACCAGGATGAGAGTCTCACCGGCGGAGAGCTGGTTTACCTTAATATAATTTGTATCGACTGCACTTTGTGGCAGCTGGTGAATTGTAGCCGGCAAAGTTATGTTGGTGGTTAACCGCTGACAGGAGGCAGGGTAACCCATAAGCCCTGTACCTCATCGTAAAAGGCGATGACCGGTGAAGAAGCGCCAGCAGGCAGGTCATCGGGGTCATAGCTGAGCTGTATTATCAGTGAAGGGTCGAAGAAGGTGGCGCTATAACAGGGGTCATTCCTGTCGCTATCTTCATACCCCGTAAAATCATAGACCGGGCTTGCTATTGCCATATCCTCCGGTGGAGGCGGTCCATAATCGGACAGACTCATCACCACTACGTGTGGGAAGCAGTAGCATCCCGCACACTCACCACAAAGTATCTCCATGTTATAGAGAATCTCCAGGAAGTGTAGATCATCACTATCTCTTTCATGCCGATATTCTAAGTCCGCCTCCACAGCAGAACAAAACCTGCAACTAAACCGATAACCACCAGTGAGAATGCCCCGATTATGATTGCCAGTATCCTGTTATGGGCATCTCTCAAGTCATTTACCTCGGCTGTAATCTGAGCCTGCTGGCTCTCCAAGGTGCTCATCCGCTGCTCCGAAGCACTTTCCATGAGACTCGCTACGTGACCTTGGCTGTCCAACGATTCCGCCAAGGCGCTGATTTCGGAGCTATGCTCTTGCACCAGCAAAATTACCTTAGCCAACCCTTCTACTGTCAACTCTACCGTGTCACCATATTCACTTATCCAAGACTGGAAAGGTGCTAATTCCTCGCCAATTCTCTGATTAACCCATCCAATGTCAAATCCACCCCCGCCTAGCATAGTGAAAACAGCGATAGGGTCGTTGAGATTATGACCGTTTATCCAGACCTGAGGATTATTCCCGAATATGTCCAAGTCCACATTAGGATCGTCTCCCACCACCACTATGTCAACGTCCAGACCGGGATCGGCATAGGCAACCGAGCTGACACCTAGAAGCATGGCTGCCAGTAGAAATGCTGCAAATACTATTTTCAACCACTTCATTTTTTCACCTCCTTTCCCCCTGGTTTTGCCAGTTGGGTATCTTTTTTATCTATATTGTTTTTCGCCCTCCTCCTGATTAATAAGAAAGCCAGCAATCCCGCCGCCGGGAACACCCCCGATATAACTGGCACTACACTCCCCTGTGCCGGCTCATCAGGTTTCTGGGCAGGGTTATCAAGGCTGTGGTCATCTAAAAAGACCTGAGACTCATCGCTGGCTTCAATATTAACCCCTACCTCATCACCGGCATCAATGTGAACCTGTGAAGGGCCTTCCACCCCAACATTAAGCTCGGCAGGACCTCTCACTTCAATGTCAACCTCCAAGTCGCCATCTATACCAATATCAATAACCGTGTCCGAATCTTCGTCAGGGGGGTCATCGGCATAGGCAACCGGGCTGGCAAATAGAAGCGTTGCCAGCATCATAAATATCACCGATAATAAACTAAACCACTTCATTTTAACTTAACCCCCCTTTATTCTGGGGTGGTTGCCCCCACCCCCATCGAGATGGGGGCAACCTAAATTACAGCCTAGTCGGCTCGCATTGAATAGTTGTCAACATCGCAAGTACCGTTGACCCAATTAGCGATGATAGACACTGACGCAGACCCAGGCGAACCATCACCGGTAACAGTTATTCCTGTACCGAAGGGAGTGCCGGAATGGCTCAAGTCCGAAGTAACTTGGTAAGATCCTTCACCTATGGCCTCAAAGTAGCCCGTACCTTCTGCATGGAAGCTTGCCATCCAGGCGTTGCAATTATTACAGCCACAGTCAACGCCCAGGCTAGTCCCGTATATATAGGACGGAGTACCACCGTATGTGGTGTTACCCGTAGATTGTGAGCTCAAGCAGTGCAGCTGGGCTAAGCCGCTACCGCTTGAAAAAACCCATGCGTCGCTCACGTTTGAGGTTGGGGTGGCTGGGGGTGGTACACTTCCACTACCAATGTAGCGCACCAGCTCATAGTAATCGGCACCTGCTGCTTCAAGGTTGTAACCATTCGCAGTATGTGGATTCCCATAGGTGCAGTCCTTCAGCGCGGCAAAGTTGGTCCAACTTCCCGTAGCCATGGCACCCCAGGAACCCTCACCGACCACACTAACATGGCTATAAGACTCCTGACCAGCGACTCCATACATGCTCTCATAAGAGTCATTTCGGGTGGTACGATAGTCAATGAAGCCATTTATTACCTCAGCATCTATGTAAGTGCTGAAGTTATCCACGCCCATATAAGGGTATGCTGTGTTTTGGGTTAGGCTGGCAGTAAAGCTACCCGAAATGTGACTCCCAGTACACGCGGTATTGAAGTGTGTTTCGGCGTCGTCACCAGAATAAACATCGCCTGCGACCCAGCCCGTTCCATCCCAAGTAACATTAACCTCACCAGTAACCCCAGCGTCATCGCTACCTCCAATATCAGCATCTAGACCCTCAGCGGCCAGGGAGACGGAGCCAAAGGACAGGGTAGTTACCACTGCCAATACTAAGGCAATTCCAAAAATCTTTTTCATTTGGTTCCTCCTTTATAGATTTTTTCTTGCCACCCGACCGACCACGGGTATAGGCAAGTCCTCAGTCTCCTGAGAGCCAATTTTCTATAACTATCACCCCCCGTTTTAACCTTTAACCTGATTATTGGTTAACGCTTCCCTAGCATCCTGCAAAGATTTCCTCTGGTCTTTGGCAAGCCAGCCACAAGCAAGATATACTCTACTTTCCAACTCCGTAAGCCTCCGCAAAACAAAAAACCGACCCAAAAGGGTCGGTTTCACTATTGGCTCCCTACAACCCAAGTGTCCAACTACAGGTCGTAGTTCAAAGCCCCCTATGAGTATGGTACTGGCGTTGCCATGAGGTTATCTTTTTTCTCGTTAACTTAGTCGCTCTACCTCCTAAGCCTACTTAAGCGGACTGTATCTTACCTATACGGACATACATTGTCAAGATATCCAACCTAACTTTTCCTCACCTTTCCCCCCGATTTAGGACTTCTGAGCTATTACTATTTACTAGTCAAACTGGGCCATTTGGGTGATTGCGCGGTTAATGGTAGTTATCATATTGGTTCAGAGGTAGTCGAGGGTAGTATGATACAAGCACCGTGACCGGCCAAAATATACAGACTGGTAAAGCAGCCTTTCGCTTGTCTAGTAAGGAATTTGGTAGGAGGCTGTGTCAGAGGTCACAAAACTGACATTTGTTACCTTCGTGCTTTTCACCTTGCTTGTGCAATAGGGTGTTGACAATCTCACAATCAGGAGTAGAATTTGAGTATAGACATATGGAATAACTTAGACAAACATAATTGTAGTGCTTGGTGTTTGCTTCTCCCACTTCCCATCACCGAGGGCAAACCATTGCTCACAAGCTTTTGGGTATTCACCAATAGGTACCAACTCAAGTATCTCACCGCCCAAATGAGCGAGAAGATTTGAAAGCTCCCGCTCATTCAATATCGGCGACTCCGGGGCGTGCGTTGTATAAGGGAAGTCTGACGATATTAATGGATCAATAGTAAAGCAATGATGTTTATAATACCAGTCCAATATTTGTGCCGGCGGGGGTAAAGCACGGCCCGGTAATCTGGAAAAGGCTCACCCGCCCGCACCTGCAGATAGCGATGGTGCTCGGCGCCGGCAACCTGGCTGAGGCCGACCCGGGAGGGCATGAGAAGCTGAGGGAGGAGGGGAAGCTTTAATAAAAAAACGACAAGGGGTATTGACAAACGCCGATAAACAATTATAATAAAACTCCTGATATGTGAAATTAACTGAATAATCGAAATAAAGTAGTAGTCGGGTTGGGCAGATGAGGCAAAGAAAGGGCACAGAACCGCCAATTGAGAGGCGGTTGATAGTGCCCTTTTTTATTAAATTCAAAGGAGGTCAAACATGGAAACGCTAGCTATCGTCTGCATAATCATTGCTGCTGTAGGTGCCCTAAACTGGGGTTTGGTCGGACTATTCAAGTTCGACCTAGTGGCTTTGATCGCGGGGGGCAAGAAGTTCGGGGAAGTCAATATCCTCTCTCGTCTAATTTATATCATAGTAGCCGCCGCCGGCGTTATAGCTGCTGTCTATTATTTGACCGATTAAGCTTTAAGGCTTATTGACGACCAAGCTTCAGCCTTTCCTAAAGCTTTGCTTTGCGCTTTGCTGCGGCCTAACCATGAATCGAGCGTAGGCGTGCAAGTGCAGCGTTATTTCACGCATGCCGTGCACTGCGGTACCTGGCGAAGCTGATGCTGAGCAAAGGGTAAGTAAGACTGTTATCTCGCCAAATAAAAAAGGGGAGCCGAAAGGCTCCCCTCTCTATAACCTCTAAATACTATCCTACCACTGCACGAACATGGGCATAACCACATGCAGGTAGTTATCCACCCCTACCGGTTTCAGCACCCCTGGGCTGGAAGGATTGGTCGTCTCCAGGGACACCTGCGCCTCACCAAGCACGCTCAAGACATCGGTCAGATACTTGCCGTTAAAAGCAATCTTGGCTTCCTCGCCCTCAACCATGGCATCAATCTCACCGACATCATCGCCAACCTCCTCGGAACGCGCCGAAACCACCACCTTGCCCGGGGTCATCTCGCCGCCGGGGGTCACCACCAGGCGGACGATGCCGCTGCCGTCACGGGCAAAGATAGAGGCGGTCTTGGTCGCCCTCAAGAAATCGCCGACGCTAATCACCGCCTTGGTAGTGCTGCTCTTGGGAATGAGCTGGGAATAATTGGGGAAGGTGCCCTGAATCAACTGGGAGACCAGCTCGACATTCTTCAAGCTAAACAGGGCCTGCCCCTTATCGGGGTTCACCATTATCTCCACCGCCTCCTCCTGCTCGGCGATAAGCCGATTCAGCTCGCCCAGGGCGCGGGCGGGAATAATGACCTCGGTCTTCTTGCTCACCGCCTTGGCCAGGGGCAGTTTGTAGACGGCCAGGCGGAAGCCGTCGGCCGCCGCCAGTGTCAGCAAATCACCCTCAAAGACGGCATCGACGCCGGTAAGTACCGGCCGGGACTCCTCGGTGGCAGCGGCAAAGACCACCCGGGCAATCCCCTGGCGGAGGGCTTCCACCTCAACCTTGGTGGTAACGCCCCCTTCAACCTTGGGGATAGGGGGAAAGTCCTTGGCGTCGACCCCGCTGATGCGCGCCTCAAAGCGGGCGCACTTTAAGCCCACGGTCTTGGTCTGGGGAGAAAGGCTGATATCCACCTTCTCCGCCGGCAGGGAGCCGATAAACTCGGAGAGAAGACGGGCGGGAACGGTGATTGCCCCCTCCTCCTCCACCTTAGCCCCAATCCAGCAGCTGACCGCCATTTCCAGGTTGGTAGCCGCCAGTTTAAGCCGCGACTGGTCCGTAGCCAGGAGGACGTTATTGGTTATAGGGAGGGTGGTTCTGACCGCTACCGCTCTCCCCACCACGCTAAGCCCCCGGTCTAGATTCTCCTGAAGACATGATAACTTCATAGCGCACCCCACATAAGAAATTACTGGTGATAGCGTAGTATATACCAATAATTATTTTTACTCAAGGGTGATGGTGCCGCTTTTGCCACCACTTTTTTTAACTAAACGGATATTCTCCAGTTTCATGCCCCGGTCTATCGCCTTGCCCATATCGTAGATGGTCAGGGCGGCGACGGCGGTGGCGGTAAGCGCCTCCATCTCCACGCCGGTCTTACCGGTGCTCTTCACCGTGGTGGTAATCTCCACGGCGCTGTTCTTCTCATCCAGCTTAAAATCAATGTTGACATCGTCAATGAGCAGGGGATGGCAGAGGGGTATCAGGTGGGGCGTCTCTTTGGCGGCCATGATACCGGCCAGGCGGGCTACCGTCAGGACGTCCCCCTTGGCCATCTGCCCCTTTTTGATTCGCTCCAGGGTAGCCGCTTGCATCCTGACTACGCCCTTAGCCACCGCCTGGCGCTGGGTATCGAGCTTCTCTGAAACGTCCACCATTTTGGGGCGGCCCGATTCGTCGATATGCGTTAATTCATCCATGATTAAAGCTAATCCTCCCCTCCCCTCTTAAGTTTTTCTTCCCACCCAGCCCGCCCTCATAGGCTCCGCCTCTAAAACTTGCTCCCCCACCCCCGTTTTAAGGGGTGTTAAAGAGGTCTAACCTCAGCACGGCAGGGTGGGTCGGGTGGGAAATAAAACGCCCTCTAAGACTCTCTTCACCCTTTTGTAAAGGGGGAATAAGGGGGATTTACTCCTCTTCCCCCGCCCCGTTTTATATCTTTTCCCGCCCGCCGCCCTTAATGGGAGCCCCCTCCGTGAAAAGGAGTTGATAGAGGTTCCAGCCTCTATCGGGTGGGAAATAAAACGCCCTCTATATTATAACTTAAAGTCGCCGTATTTCTGGATATAGGGGATGAGTCCGCCCTGGTTAAGGATGCGTAGCATTATATCGGGCATTTTACCAAAGGTGAGCTCGTTGCCGTTAGTGGTGTCTTTGACCATGCCCTTTTTAAGCTCTATCTTCAGCTCGTCCCCGTCATCGATTTTATCGGTATCACATATTAACACCGGCAGCCCCAGATTGATAGCGTTGCGGAAGAATATCCGCGCTACCGATTTAGCCAGTATGGCGCTTACCCCGGCCATCTTTATCACCAGGGGGGCGTGCTCCCGGCTGGAGCCGAGCCCGAAGTTATTGCCGGCAACGATAATCCCGCCCTTCTTTACCCTGGAGGCGAAGGTAGGGTCGGCGTCTTCCAGGACGTGTTTGGCCAGCTCGCGCAGGTTGCTCCTCAAGTGGGCATAGCGCCCCGGTATTATATGGTCGGTGGAGATGTTATCGCCGAACTTTAAGGCTTTGCCCTTTAGCATCTAGCTTACCTCTCTGGGGTCGGTGATTTCACCGGTGATGGCGCTGGCTGCCGCCGTCGCCGGACTGCTCAGGTAGATAAAGGCCTGGGGGCTGCCCATTCGCCCCTTAAAGTTTCGGTTGGCCGTGGAAAGGCAGGTTTCCCCTTCGGCCAGCACCCCCTGGTGCAGACCGAGGCAGGCACCGCAGCCCGGGGGCAGGATAACGCCTCCGGCTTCGACCAAAGTGCGGATATAGCCGGCGCTGATAGCCGAAAGCAAGACCTGCGGCGAAGCCGGGCCAATGATGAGCCTGGTCTGGGGGTGGCGCATCTTCCCCTTTAGGATAGCGGCGGCTATGGCTAGGTCCTCCATCCGCCCGTTGGTGCAGGTGCCGATGAATACCTGCTGGATTTTAGTCCCTTTAAGACTCCTGGCCGTGGCCACATTATCCACAGTGTGGGGCTTGGCCACCAGGGGTTCCAGTGACGCCAGGTTGATACTGATAGTGTTTTCATAGACGGCGTCGCTATCGGCGGACAGGGGCTGATAGCCGTCGCCGCGCTTTTGGGAGTTTAAATAATGGCGGGTAACCTTATCGGCTGGGAAAAGCCCCGCCTTGGCACCGGCCTCCACGGCCATGTTAGCCACGGTGAACCGGTCGGACATGTTTAAGCTGGCCAGCCCGTCGCCGCCGAACTCCAGCGCTTTGTAGGTGGCGCCGTCGGCGCCGATGTCACCGATGAGGCGGAGGACAAGGTCTTTAGCCCCCACCCGCCGGCCGAATTTGCCGGAGAGGGCTATTTTTATCGTCTCCGGCACCCGGAACCAGCTCTTACCCAGGGCGAAGATGACGGCCACGTCCGAGGAGCCCATGCCGGTGGCAAAAGCCCCCAGACCGCCGGCGGTTACGGTGTGGGAGTCGGCGCCGACGATGACATCCCCCGGCTTGGCCAGGGATTCAGCCACAATCTGGTGGCAGATGCCGCCGCCGACATCGTAGATAAGGCAGCCCGTCTTCTGGGCGAACTGGCGTAACAGCTGGTGGTCGTTGGAGACCTCGCGCTTGGGGCTGGGGGCGGCGTGGTCGAGGAATAGGGCCGTCTTTTTGGGATTGGCCAGGCGCTTGGCGTTGCCGGCCCGGAACTGCCTTACCGTCAGCGGGCCGGTGGTGTCCTGGGCGAAGACCAGGTCTACCTGGGCGATAACGATGTCCCCGCAACGGGCGTCGCTGCCCGATTTCCGGCTTAGGATTTTCTCAGCTAATGTTTTACCCACGTAAAGCCTTGTTCTATTCTGTGGCTAGCCGATTACCGCCAGCACGTCGTCTCTGGCTACTTTATCGCCGGCGGCGAAATTTAAGGCTTTAACCCGTCCCGCCACCGGGGTGTTTATGGCGTTAGCCATTTTCATCGCTTCCAGGATAACCACCACGTCGTTAGCCTTGATCTCGTCGCCCGCCTTTACCTCGTAGCGGATTATTATCCCGGGCATGGGGGCAACGATGGCCGTCTCGCCCGCCTTGGGCGGCGGCCCTTTGGGCTTGGCCGGCTTAACCTCGGGCGTACTGGCGGTGGGTGTGGGTGGCGGTGTTGCTACCGGCGGCGCTGGCCTGGGCGCTGTCGGCGTTGGTGGCGGTGGCGCTCCGGCAGTGCCGGTGGCTTCCAGCCCGATGTTAAAGACCTGGTCGCCGAAATAAATTCTGTAGTTTTGCACGCCTCCGGTTGCGGCCGGCGCGGCCCGGGCGGGTTCGGTAACCTCGCCCGCCTTTATCTTGGCGATGAGCTCGTCTTCTTTCTTGACGTCCTCCATGGTCTTAGGCTTTACCTCCGGCGGCGGCTCCTCCAGCTCGTATTTCCACCTCAAGAAGCGCATGCCGGTGGTGGGGTAGAGGGCATAGATGAGCACGTCGCCGATATCTTTAGCGATGTCCTTGGTCGCCTCCTTAGCCTTTTCCAGCTCCGGCTCCAGCATATCGGCCGCCCGGCAGGTAATGGGCGTCTCCCCACGGGGGTAGCCCTTGAGCGCTATCTTCTGCACCTTGGGGTCGATGGGGGCGGGGGGCTTGCCGTAGAGGCCGTAGCAGTAGTCCTTGACCTGGTCGGATATCATCTTATAGCGCCCGAAGAGGACGTTCTGCACCGCCTGGATGCCCACAATCTGGCTGGTAGGGGTAACCAGGGGTGGATAGCCCAGCTCCTTTCTCACCTTGGGCAGTTCGGCGTAGACCTCTTCGATTCTATCCAGGGCGTCGGCTTCTCTAAGCTGGGCCACCAGGTTGGTAATCATGCCCCCCGGAACCTGGTGCACCAGCACCGCGGTGTCGATGACCGACATGCGGGTGGTGTCCAGAAAGTCCCGGTACTTGGGGGCGATAGACTCGAAGTATTGCCCCAGTTTAAAGAGGTGGTCCAGGTCGAGCCCGGTATCCCTCTCCGTTCCTTGAAGGGCGACCACGATGGGCTCGACGGCGGGGTGAGAAGAGCGCAGGGCGAAGGGGGCCAGGGCGGTATCGATGATGTCTACCCCGGCCTCGATAGCCTTGAGACAGCTCATCGATGCCATGCCGCTGGTATAATGGGTATGCAGGTGCACCGGTATCTTAATGGCTTTCTTTAGCGCCGTAATCAGCTGGTAGGCGTCGTCGGGGGAGATGAGCCCGGCCATGTCCTTGATGCACAGGCTGTCCGCCCCCATCTTCTCCAGGATACGCGCCTTGTTGACGAAATAGTCAATGTTATATACCGGGCCGCCCAGTTTGGGCTCGGTGAGGGAGTAACACAGCGAAAGCTGGGCGTGCTTGCCGCAGTCCTTGATTGCCTTGAGGCTGGTCTCAAAGTTGCGCTCGTCGTTGACGGCGTCGAATACGCGGAAGACGTCGATACCGACCTCGGCGGCGTGGTGGACGAAGGCGGTGACCACGTCGTCGGCGTAGTTGCGGTAGCCCACCAGGTTCTGCCCCCGCAGTAGCATCTGCAGGGGGGTATTGGGCATCAGCTTTTTGAGGACGCGGGGCCTGTCCCAGGGGTCTTCATTGAGGAATCGGGTGGGCACGTCAAAGGTGGCGCCGCCCCAGACCTCCATGGAGTAATACCCCGTCTTATTCATCTCCGCGGCGATGCCGGCCATGTCCTCGGTTATCATGCGCGTTGCCAGCGAGGACTGGTGCCCGTCGCGGAGGGTAACGTCGGTTATCTTTAATGGGTTCTTAGCGGCTGTTGTCTTCTTTGCTGTCGGCATCATTTACTCCTCTCTCCGGGTGTTTGGCTATATGTGTCCCCGGGGTGGGGGGTAGGCGATTGCTTCTCCTAGAGTGGAATATTCCCGTGTTTTTTCTGGTGCCGGGTAACGTGGCTCTGTTCCAGCGTCCCCAGCGCCCTGATTAGCCTGGGGCGGGTCTGCCTGGGGTCGATGACGCCGTCGATGTAACCCCTGGCGGCCGCCAGGTAGGGGTGAGCGAACCTTTCTTTATATTCGCTGACCAGTTGCTGCCTGGTGGTATCTCCGTCTTTAGCTTTGGCTATGGTCTCCCGGTAGATGATATTCACCGCCCCCTCCGGCCCCATGACGGCAATCTCGGCGGTGGGCCAGGCATAGTTGATATCGCCGCGCAGGTGCTTCGAGCTCATCACGATGTAGGCGCCCCCGTAGGCCTTGCGGGTGATAACGGTAACCTTGGGCACGGTGGCTTCGGCATAGGCGTAGATGAACTTGGCGCCGTGGCGGATGATTCCCCCCTGCTCCTCCTTGGGGCCGGGCATGAAGCCGGGGACATCGACGAAGCTGACCAGGGGGATGTTGAAGGCGTCGCAAAAGCGGACGAACCTGGCCCCTTTAACCGAGGCGTTGATATCGATGATTCCGGCCATATAGGCCGGCTGCTGGGCGACGATTCCGGCCACCTTGCCATCTAAGCGGGCAAGGCCGGTAATCAGGTTGGGGGCAAAGCTCTGGTGGACCTCCATGAAGTCGCCGTTATCGACCACGCTGGTGATTATCTGCTTCATGTCGTAGACCTTGTTCGGCTCGTCGGGAATGATGTTGAGCAGGCTCTCGTCTTTGCGGTCGGGGTCGTCGCTAGGGGCTACCGCCGGCGGTAGCTCCCGGTAGTTCTGGGGGAGAAAGCTCAAGAGGCGGCGCACGCTCTGCAGGCAGTCCGGCTCGCTATCGGCGATAAAGTGGGCCACCCCGCTCTTCTCGGCATGGGTCTTGGCCCCTCCCAGCTCTTCATGGCTTATATCGATGCTGATAACCGCCTTGACGACATCGGGGCCGGTGATATACATCTGGCTGGTGCCCTGCACCATAAAGACGAAGTCGGTTATGGCCGGCGAGTATACCGCCCCGCCCGCCGAGGGCCCCATTACCACCGATAGCTGGGGGATAATCCCGGAGCACAGGGTGTTGCGCAGCAGTATTTCGCCGACGCCGTGGAGGCTCATCACCCCTTCCTGGATGCGGGCGCCACCCGAGTCCCAGATGGCGATTACGGGGGCTCCCTTTTTCATGGCTAAGTCGATGACCTTGCACGCCTTCTGCGCCGATACCTCGGATATCGTCCCGCCGAGGACGGTGAAGTCCTGGGCGTAGATGAAGACAGCCCGGCCCTCTATCTTGCCGAAGCCGGCGACCACGGCGTCGCCCAGGTATTGCTCTTTCTCAAGGCCGAAGTCGGTGGAGCGGTGGGTGATAAAGGGGTCCAGCTCTTCAAAGCTGCCCGCATCGAGGAGAAGGTCAATCCTTTCTCGGGCGGTTAGCTTTCCCTTGGCGTGCTGTTTCTGGACGCGCTTTTCCCCGCCCCCGGCCCTGGCCTGTTTTTCCATTTTGGCTAGTCTGGAAAGCTTGTCCTGCATGGTCATTCTAGCTCTAAGTCTTCGGGATAAATTAGGGTGCAGACGTCAATAATCATATCATATTGGCGGTTATATAGGCAAGTTTGC
>DUEC01000020.1 GCA_011176635.1 Dehalococcoidia bacterium
AACCCAAATAAATCAGGGTGTTTTAGAGGCGAAGCCTATGAGGGCGGGCTGGGTGGGTAGAAAACTTATGCTCGAAACGGGGGCGGGGACTGGAGAGCTGTAAGAGGGTACTACCCTTTTGGGTGGGCTGGGTGGGCAGAAAAGGTTACGATTGTAAAAACCAAGGCTATCGTCTATAGTTATATGGCTACAACCGAAGGAGGCGGGGACATGAACCCAAAAACCGAGTGCGCCAAGTGCACCAAGGTAGTCTGCAACAGCAAGGCATCCCTCAAAGGGCCGGAAAACTGCCCGACCAGGACCAAACAGGACATTATCCAGAAAGCGCTGGCTGAATACGACGACCCGGAGACCAGGGAGTTCGCCCGCCAGGCCTCTATACAGGAATTCGAGTGCTACATGCGCCTGCCCGAAGGGATGACGACCCGCTACCCCAGGGTAGAAGAGATAGCCCAATTCGCTAAGAAGATGGGCTATAAGAAGCTGGGCATTGCCGCCTGCATCGGCCTAAAAGATGAGGCCGAGATGCTGACCAGAATCTTAGAAAACAGGGGCTTTGAGGTCATCTCCGTCTGCTGTAAGGCAGGAGCCGTACCCAAGGAAAGAATCGGCATTACCGAGGAGCAGAAGATAGCCGGCCCCGGCGCCTTTGAAGCCATGTGCAACCCAATAAGCCAGGCCGAAATCCTAAACGACGAGGGGACGGAGTTCAACATACTGGTCGGGCTTTGCGTCGGGCATGATTCCCTGTTCTTTAAATACTCCAAAGCCCCGGTTACCGTTCTGGTAGCCAAGGACAGGGTCTTCGGTCACAACCCGGTGATGGGCTTATACCTAGCCCCTTCTTTTTATTACCGCAAGCTGCTGCGCCGGGAGTCCCCCGAATCATAAGAGAGGAATATATTGACCTACCCCGATAGTATTCTCTATCAGGTAACCAGACCGGCCCGCTATACCGGCGGCGAGTGGAACAGCGTAATAAAGGACTGGGACAAGACCGCTCTGCGCTTTGCCCTCTGCTACCCCGACCTCTATGAAATCGGCATGTCCAACATGGCCCTGCCCATCCTCTATGAAATCTTGAACAGCCAGACCGATGTTCTCGCCGAGAGAATTTTCGCCCCCTGGACCGACATGGAAGCCGCCATGCGGGCCGCCGGCATCCCCCTGCTCAGCCTGGAGTCGAAACGGCCACTGAAGGACTTTGATGTCATCGGTTTCTCCCTGGACTACGAGCTTACCTACACCAATGTTCTGAACATCCTCGACCTGGGGCAGATACCGGTACTGGCTGCGGAGAGAAACGATGCCCACCCTATCGTCATCGCCGGCGGTAGCTGTTGTCTCAACCCCGAGCCCATGGCCGACTTCATCGACTTCTTCGTCATCGGGGAGGGGGAAGAGGTCCTGCCCGAACTGCTGGGAAGCCTCCGGCAGTGGCAGAAGGATAAGGCTCCCCGGAAAGAGCTTTTCCGTCAGGTGGCGGCTATAGACGGCGTCTATGTTCCCGGCTTTTATAATGTGGAGTACCGGGCCGACGGGCTGGTCAAGAGCCTTACCCCTACTGAGGCTGAGGCTAAACCGGTTATCGAGCGGCGGATATTAGCCGAACTGCCGCCTCCGGTCACCCGTCCCGTAGTCCCCTATATCGAGGTCGTCCACGACCGGGGGGCGGTGGAGATTCAGCGGGGCTGCACCCGGGGCTGCCGCTTCTGCCAAGCAGGGGTTATCTACCGCCCACTGCGCCAGCGCCCCCAGACGGAGATTATAGAGGCAGTGGGGGAGCTCATCGCCAACGGCGGCTATAACGAAGTCTCCCTGGTCTCTTTGAGCACCAGCGACTACCCTAAAATCGAGGAATTGGTAGCCAGTTTAGGCCACAACTATAAAAACCTGGCGCTGTCCCTGCCCAGCCTGCGCATCGGCAGCTTCTCGGTGAAACTGATGGAGTCTTTACCCACCCGCCGCAAGCCCGGGCTTACCTTCGCCCCGGAGGCAGGCAGCCAGAGATTGCGCCGAATCATCAATAAGGGCGCCACCGAGGAGGAAATCCTGGAAACGGCCGAGGCCGCCTTCGCCCGCGGCTGGAGGAGCCTCAAGCTGTACTTCATGCTCGGCCTGCCCACTGAGACCATGGAGGACGTTGAGGAGATTATCCAGCTGGTGGCCAAAATCCGCGCCGCCGGCAGAGAGACCAAGGGCGGGATGCCCCAGGTAAGAATCAGCCTTTCCACCTTTATCCCCAAGCCCCACACCCCCTTTCAATGGGTAGCCCAGGAAAGCGCTAAAGACTTAAGCGCCAAACACGAGGTGCTCAAGGCGAGGCTGCGCCGCAAGGGGAGCCGCCTATCCTGGCAGGACCCCGAGGTCAGCCTGCTGGAGGCGGCGCTTTCGCGGGGAGACCGGAGGCTGGGGCGGGTTATCCACCAAGCCTGGAAGTCGGGGGCGACCTTTGACGCCTGGGGCGAAGGCTTTAACTACCAGACCTGGCTCGACGCCTTTAAACAAAACGGGCTGGAACCCGGCTTCTACGCCCACAGGGAGCGCCCGCTTGACGAGCTCCTGCCCTGGACCCATATTGACGCGGGGGTAACTCAAGCCTTTCTCAAGAAGGAATACCAGCGCGCCTTGAAGGGCGAGGAGACACCGGACTGCCACTACAATTCCTGCAATGCCTGCGGGCTGGAAAGGTTGAACGCCGCCTGCCGGCAAAAGCTAGGCGCTTGAGCCGCCGTCGACGATGATGGTGTGGCCGGTGACATAGGCGGATTCATCGGAGGCCAGGAAAAGCACCGAGCCTACTATATCCTCAGGCTCCGCCAGCCTTCCCAGCGGTATCTCCGACTCAATCTGCTTTAAGGTCTCAGCGTCAGCCCAGAGCGGCTGGCTGAACCTGGTCTTGACCATGGAGGGGGCGACGGCGTTAACCCTTATATTATACTGGGCCAGCTCCAGGGCCAGAACTCTGGTGAGCATAACCACCCCCGCCTTGGCGATACAGTAGGCGCCCATCTCAGGAGAGGCACCCATCGCCGCCGTGGAGGCAACGTTGACGATATTGCCCCGCTTCTGTTCGACCATTACCCTGCCCGCCGCCTGGGAGCAGAGGTAATAGCCCTTAAGGTCGGTGTCGATAACTTTGTCCCAGCCGTCTTCGCCAAGCTCAAGCAGGGGCGCCCTGATGTTCATGGCGGCATTGTTGACCAGGATGTCAATGGCACCGAACTCAGCGACTGTCTTTTGCACCAGGCTATCGACGTCGGCTTTCTTGGTTATATCGGCTTGAAGGGCTAAAGAGCGCCGGCCCAGTTCTTTGATTTCGACGGCGACATTCTCAAGCTGGCCGTCATCGGTAACCCGGTCGCAGAGGGCGGTATCAGCCCCGGCTTCAGCTAAAGCTAGGGCGATAGCCCGGCCGATTCCCCGCCTGCCCCCGGTAACAAGCGCTGTCTTCCCCGGCAGGGAGAAGGCGCTCACTTCTTCTTCTCCTTATCGAAACAGGCGATAGCCACCACCTGGTCGCCCTCGTCGAGCTTCATCAGCTTCACCCCCTGGGTGCTCCGGCCCTGGATGGAGATGCCCTGAGAGGGGTCTTTTTCTTTGACTGGCGTCTGGATGACAATGCCCTCCGCCGAGATAATCATTACCTGCTGGGCCAGCGAGACCATGGCAGTGGCAGTAACCTTGCCCGTTTTTTCAATAATCTTGAATGTCCTCACCCCGCCGCCGGCCCGCTTCTGCCGGGGATAGGCATCCACCGGGGTCAGCTTGCCGAAGCCGCCGCTGGTAACGGAGAGGACGTATCCTTTAGGGCGAGCGATATCCATGCCCACCACCTGGTCGCCGCCCTCAAGGCGGATGCCGCGCACCCCGCCGCTGGTCCTGGAAGCCGCCCTCAGCTCGGCGACGGCGAACCTGATGGCCTGCCCCCCCTCGGTGATTAAGAGGGCATCGTCCTTATCGGTGGCTAAGCAGGCGGCCACCAGCTCGTCCTCCGGCTCCAGGTCCATGGCGATAAGCCCGCTGGAGCGCACCACGGCAAATTTATCGGCCGTCGTCTTTTTTATTTCTCCCCCGCGGGTAGCCATCAATAGATAGGCAGCCGGCTTGAAATCAGCCAGGGCTACCATAGCCGTCAGCCACTCATTATCGGCGATGGAGAAGAGGTTAATCACCGCCATCCCCTTAGCCAGGCGGGAGCTATCGGCGGGGATTTCGTAGCACTTGAGGTAGAAGACCCGCCCCCGGTTGGTGAAGAAGAGCAGGTGGTCGTGGGTATCAGCCACCACCAGCAGCCTTATGGCATCGGCCTCTCTGGTCACCATGCCGATGATACCCCGCCCCCCGCGGTGCTGGGAGCGGTAGCTGCGGGAGGCCACCCTTTTCACGAACCCCCGCTTGCTTAAAGTAACCACCACCCTCTGGTGGGGGATAAGGTCCTCCTCGCGGAATTCGGTCACCTCTTCACCGCTTATCTCGGTCCGCCGCGGGTCGCCGTACCCCGACTTTAACTCACTCACCTCCTCCTTTATCAGGAGGAATATTCTCTTGGGGTTAGCCAGCAGGTCTTCCAGGTAGGCGATGGTCTTTACCAGCTGGGCATACTCATCGGCTATCTTGCGCCGCTCCAGGTTAGCTAAGCGCCTGAGCTGCATATCGAGGATAGCCTGCGCCTGCGCCTGGGATAAGCTGAAGCCGCTCATAAGCTCTTTGCGGGCGACCTCGGCCGTGGCCGATTTCTTGATGGTGGCAATCACCTTGGTTATCTGGTCTAAAGCGATTTTAAGCCCCTCCAGAATATGGGCCCTGTCCTTAGCTACCTTAAGCTCGAACTTAGAGCGGCGGGTGATGACCTGGTGGCGGAAATCAATGTAATACTGGAGCGCTTCTTTAAGGCTGATTACCCGGGGCTGACCGTCGACCAGGGCCAGCATATTAACGAAGAAGGCCGACTGCATTGCGGTATGCTTATAGAGGTTATTGAGCACCTGCCTCGGCTGGGCCTCTCTTTTAAGTTCAATAACGATGCGCATCCCCTGGCGGTCGGACTCATCGCGCAGCCCGCTTATGCCCTCAATCTTCTTGTTCTTGACCAGCTCGGCTATCCTCTCCACCAGAGCCGCCTTATTGGTCTGATAGGGAAGCTCGGTAACCACTATCTGACGCCGCCCCGCCCCCGCCCCCGCCATGTCACCCAGCAGAGCCTTAGCTCGAACCACCACCCGGCCGTGGCCGGTGGCGTAGGCGTTCTTAATCTCATCCCCCCCCAGGATAATGCCGGCGGTGGGGAAATCAGGCCCCTTAACAAAGCGGGTAAGCTCGTCAACGGTGGCTTCGGGGTTATCGATGAGGTAGGAGATAGCGTCGCAGACCTCGGTCAGGTTATGAGGGGGGATGCTGGTAGCCATGCCCACGGCGATGCCGGCGCTGCCGTTCACCAGCAGATTGGGCAGCTTGGTGGGTAGAACCACCGGCTCCTTAAGGCTGTCATCAAAGTTGGGCATGAAGTCAACGGTTTCCTTGTCAATATCGACCAGCATCTGCTCGGAGATGGGAGCCAGGCGCGCCTCGGTATAGCGCATAGCCGCCGGCGGGTCGTTATCGACACTGCCAAAGTTGCCCTGCCCGTCAACCAGCACGTAGCGCATGGAGAAGTCCTGGGCCATGCGCACCATGGCTTCATAAACCGGGGCGTCGCCGTGAGGATGATACTTACCCAAAACCTCGCCGACGATACGGGCGCTCTTCCGGTGCGGGCTGGTAGGAGATAGCCCCAGCCCGTCGATGGCATAGAGAATGCGCCGCTGCACCGGCTTTAACCCGTCACGCACATCGGGCAGGGCGCGGGAAACGATGACGCTCATGGCATAATCAAGGTAAGAGCTGCTCATCTCATCTTCTATATTTACCGGTTTGGTCTTGCCTAAAACCATGCTTGGTTAAAACCTCCTGCTTCTAAGTATCAATGCTCTTATCATTACTATCGGCGGACTCGTCGGCCAGGGCTTCCATATACTCCAGCTCGCGCCGTAACATTTTATCGCTCAAGTAAGGACGGAGGCTCTCCGCCCCCTTCGGCGGGAAGGAAAGCTGCCCTGCCTGAGAGGGGTCCTGGTATATCTCCCGGATAATCACCGTTACCCTGTCCTCGGCGGAGCTGACAATAGCCGCGCTGTAGCGGTTACCCCCCGCCATCAGCTTGACCAGCCGCTGGCTGTGCTTGGGCTCCACCTGCCCCAGGTACTCCCCGCGACCGTTCTCCACGGTCAGACCGGAGCCGTTCGCCTTCAGGTAGACCCTGTCACCGGCCACCATCTTGGCCAGTATCTGCCGCGGTGCCAGCCGGTGGAGGTCGACCACGCCCGTCTTACCGGTCTCTTCGATGAAATGCTGGGGCTCAACCCGGTCGGAATCGTCTTCCAGGCCGCCGGCGGCCTCTCCTAAATATGAAAGGCGGTTAAGGTTCTTCTGGGCGATAATATTATAGGGGTCGAGCTCTATAGCCCGCTCGTAGGCCTCTTTAGCCAGCGGGTACTCGCCCAGCTCAATATAGGCCCTGCCTAAGCGATTATAGGCGTCAAAATCGGTGGGAAAGCTGGCGATTATCTCCTGGTTAGCCGCCACCGCCTCCCGCCACCGCCCCTGCATCGCCAGGGTTATAGCCTGCTTGCTGCGCTGCCGCCTTAGCCTTACCTGTTCCTCTTCCTGATATGCCATCCTGCCACCCCTGACCTAAACTATATATTCTACCCCAGCCGGAGCAGCTTTAACAAGCAGATTCAGGCGTGAGAAGATACTATTTTACTCGCCGTCGGGCAAATTTATTCTTCTATTTCCAGCTCAAAGGCTCGGTGTAGGGCTTTAACGGCGTCGCCGACCTTAGACTCATCGATAATACAGGTTATCCTTATCTCCGAGGTGGCGATAAGCTGGATGTTAATCTTCTGCTCGCTGAGGGCGCTGAACATCCTGGCGGCAAAGCCGGGGGTATTCTGCATGCCGGTGCCGATGATGCTGACCTTACCCAGTCCGGCGGCGCTCAAGCATTCCCTGGCGCCGATTGACTTGGCAATGGGCTTGACCACGGTCATGGCCTTATCCAGCTGGCTTCTAGCCACGGTGAAGGTTAAATCGGTGATGTTATCGATGCTGGCATTCTGAACGATGGTATCGATACTGATATTGGCCCCGGCTAAGGGCTCAAAGATAGCCGCGGCGATGCCCGGTCGGTCGGGCACGCCGACCACCGTTATCTTAGCCACATCAAGGTCATGAGCTATGCCCCTCACTTTGTTTCGCACTTCCATAGCTGCCCCTCCATGAATTTTTGTCCCCGGACTGTCGCTGAAGCTGGAGGCTACCAGGATAGGGATTTTAAATAACTCCCCCAGCTCAACCGCCCGTGGGTGAACCACCTTAGCCCCGTAGGTTGCCAGCTCCAGCATCTCTTCGTAGCCGATTTCGTTCAGCTTTCTGGCTTCGGGGACGAGGCGGGGGTCGGCGGTAAAGACCCCCTCAACATCGGTATATATCTGGCAGGCTTCCGCCCCCAGGCTGGCTGCCAGAGCCACGGCGGTGGTATCGGAGCCGCCCCGCCCCAGGGTGGTTATGTCCATCTCATCGGTAACCCCCTGGAAGCCGGCAACGATGACGATATTCCCCTTGTCCAGCTCGGCGACCACCCTCTCCGGGTCAACCCGCTGAATGCGGGCCCGGCTGTAGGCGGCATCGGTCCTTATCCCCGCCTGGGCGCCGGAGAGGCTGATGGCCTCAAAGCCCATGCTCTCCAGGGCCATGGCCAGCAGGGTGCTGGTAACAACCTCGCCGGTGGAAAGTAAAAGGTCAAGCTCCCGGTCGCTGGGCTGTTGGGCCACCGAATAGGCCAGCTTAATCAGCTCATCGGTGGTACCCCCCATCGCCGAGACGACAACCACCACCTCTTTGCCTTTTGCCCTGGTGGCGGCTATACGCTTGGCGACGTTTTTTATCTTTTCGGCGTCAGCCACCGATGTGCCGCCG
>DUEC01000021.1 GCA_011176635.1 Dehalococcoidia bacterium
AATTGGGGGTTGCGCCCCACCCCAGCTGTTTTTCCCACACCAACCCACCCTACAGGGGTTAGACCCTTATTAACCCCTTATCAGGGGGTTTTAAAGGGGGCTTTAGCCCCCTTTTACCTTAAAAAGGGTGGTGGGCGGGAAAAGATATAAAAGGGGGGTGGGGAGGCAAAGAACCCACTGCCCGACAACACCAAAAGCGCTTTGACACACCCCCCAGCCAATGCTATGATGACGGCAAGCAACTAACAGAATAAGGTGAAGATAAATGTCTGGTATTGAAACGCTATACCTGGTGCTGCTTATTGTCTGCCTCTTTCTATCAGCCTTCTTCTCCGGCTCGGAGACCGCCTTCATCTCCTTGCAGAAGGTAAGGGTTCAGCACCTAGTTTCTACCAAAGTGAGGGGAGCCAGACAGGTAGCCAAGATGATGGAGCGACCGGAGAAGTTCCTGTCTACCGTCCTGCTGGGCAACAACCTGGTAAACACCGCCGCCGCTGCCCTAGCCACCTTACTGGCCATCCGCCTCTGGGGGGAGCAGTGGGGTGTCCTCATTGCCACTATTGCCATAACCATCGTGCTATTGATATTCTGTGAGACCACCCCCAAGACCATCGCCACCCGCCACGCCGAAAGGATATCCCTGACCTTTGTCAGGCCGATAGCCACCCTCTCCTGGCTGCTCACCCCCTTCGTGATAGGCTTAAGCTGGATTGCCTCCGGATTCAGCAAAATGTTTGGTGGGACGCCGGTGCCCCGGTCTCTAGCCAGCGAGGAGGAGATACGGACCATGATATCGGTGGGGCATAAAGAGGGGACGGTGGAGGAGGAAGAGGCGGCGATGCTGCACAAGGTATTTGAGTTTGGCAACCGCCCGGTAAGCGACGTTCTGGTACCGCGCACCGAGGTGGTATGGGTAGAAAAGGGCACCAAGCTGACCGATTTCTTCAAGCTTTACGCCAAGTCCCCGCTATCACGGTTCCCGGTATACGAAGACAACATGGACAACGTCGTCGGCATTCTTTCGGTAAAGGATATAGTCATGGCCCAGGCCAAGAAGGCTATCAACGAGGATAGCCTCATCGACGAGCTGATTCGCCCGGCTTACTTTACCCCCGAGACCAAGCGCATCAGCGAACTCTTTACCGAGATGAAGGACAAAAACTACCGCATGACGGTGGTAATAGACGAGTTCGGCGGCACCGCCGGCATCGTCAGCCTCAGCCGCCTGGTTGAGGAAATCGTCGGCCCCGTAGGCGACGAGCTGGCCGATATTGAGAAGGACTATGAGCCCATCAACGAGTACACCTTTTCTATTGATGGCGGCATGCGGATTGAGGAAGCCAACGAAGAGATGGGCTTAAACCTCCCCGAAGGCGAATACGAGACGGTGGCCGGCTTTATCCTCGACCTCCTGGGGCACATACCCAAACAGGGGCAACAGCTCAAGTACAAGAAGATGAAGCTGGTTATCACCGAGATGCGGGGCATGAAAATCGAGAAGATTCTACTAACCAAGGAAAAGAATGCAAAGACTGCGGGTTAGGTTCAGCCGGGGAGAGGAGCTAAAGTTCATCTCCCACCTGGACATAATGCGCCTGTGGCAAAGAGCCCTGCAACGAGCCGGCATACCCCTGGCCTACAGCGAGGGGTTCAGCCCCCACCCCCGCCTATCGCTGGCCGCCCCCCTGGCGGTGGGGATAACCAGCCAGGCCGAGCTGATGGACATCTTCTGCGGCAAATGGGTCTCCCCGCACTTCTTCACCAACGCCGTAAGCCAGCAACTGCCCGCCGGTATTGAAATAATGCAGGTCAATTCGGTAGCCCCAACCATGCCCTCTCTACAATCGCAGGTCGGCTTCACCGAATATGAAGTCGAAGTAGCCACTGAAAAGGACAAGGCGGGGGTAGAATCAGCTCTTGCTTCCCTGCTAGCGGCCGGGCAACTGCCCTGGCACCACCAGAGGGACACCGGCACCCGCAACTACGACCTGAGGGCTTTGACTAGTGACCTCTGGCTCGTTGATTGGCGCCGCGGCTACTCCCGCCTGGGCATGAGACTGCGCTGTGATAGCAGTGGTTCGGGAAGGCCGGAGCAGGTAGCCGCCGCCCTGGGCTTTGACCACCCCACCTCCATCCACCGCACCAAACTGGTGTTTAAAAACAGGCCGGGGGACTAAAGGCATGAGGGGAGAAAGCCAGCCGCCGCTGGGAGAGCGTGTCCTGGGCTTTATCAAGCAGAACCAGCTGGTATCGGGCGTGGGCAGGCTGGTGGTGGCCGTATCCGGGGGGCCCGATTCGGTGTGCCTGCTTCATATCCTGGCCAGGGGGCGGAAAGAGCTGGGGATAAAGCTGCACCTGGCTCACCTCGACCACCAGCTACGGGGCGCCGAGTCTGAGGCTGACGCCGAATACGTGGCCGGGCTTTCCCAAAAATTGGGCATCCCGGCTACCATAGAGAAGCGAGACGTAAAAGGCTACCAGAAGCAGGAGCGCCTCTCCCCGGAAGAAGCCGCCCGTGAGGTGCGCTACCGCTTCTTAGCTGATGTTGCCGAGTCCATCGGCGCCGACCGGGTGGCGGTGGGACACACCAGGGACGACCACATAGAGACGATACTGATGCACCTCATCCGGGGGACGGGGACCAGAGGGCTGAGGGGACTGCAGGCGGCTACCACCTGGCAATCTGAGGCTAAGAGCCTGACGGTAATAAGACCCCTCCTGGAGATAAACCACCAGGAGACGGAAGACTACTGCCGCCAGCACCGCCTTATGCCCCGCCTGGACGCCTCTAATCTTTCCCTATCGCCATTAAGAAACCGAATCCGCCAGCAGCTCCTGCCCCTGCTCGAGAGCTACAACCCGCGCCTGGCCGAGACCCTGCTCCGCACCGGCCGCATTGCCAGCGACGACATCGACTTCCTCGATGAGCAAATCGCCCGGCTGTGGGATGAGGTTGCCCGCCAGGAGGAAGAGAGCATTATCCTGGACAGGGCAGGGTTCGAGCCGTTACCCCCCGCCCTGAAGCGATACCTGCTCAGAGCATCGGTGGAAAAACTGCTGGGCAGCGCCAAGGACATTGAAATGCGCCATATTGAAGAAATGATGTCCCTGACCGCCAAGCCGGCGGGGAAAAGTCTTAACCTGCCCGGCGGGCTGATATTTTCCATAGAATACGGCCAATACCGTTTGACCCCGGACTCGGCCACCCTATCCTCCCTCCCCCCGCTGAAAGAAGAGTTTCAACTAGGGATTCCCGGAAAAACGTTAGTACCCGGCTGGCTGGTAGAAGCGGAAATCGTAGACCGGGAAGGGATGACGGAGAAAGACGACTTCACCGCCTTCTTCGACCTGGGCAAGACCGGCCGCAAGCTGGTGGTGCGGCCCCGGCGGCGGGGAGACAGGTTTCAACCGCTGGGGTTAAGCCAGCTCAAGAAGGTGGGGGAGTTCATGATAGACGCCAAAGTACCCCACAACTGGCGCAGTCGCATTCCCATTGTCTGTTCACCGGAGCAAATTATATGGCTGGTCGGCTGGCGCATAGATG
>DUEC01000022.1 GCA_011176635.1 Dehalococcoidia bacterium
CCGGGTGGGACGTAAAACGTTAGTGGGAGAAAAGGGGCGCCGCTTAAAAATAGCAACTAAGCAGATTTGAATTTAGCTTGCAGAGAAGCTAAAATTATGGTAAAAATAAATAGTCCAATCTATTTTCCCCCTTTTTTGAATGCTATGTCAAACGAAGATAATAGAGTAGTAGTTACCGGCCTAGGGATTATTTCCCCCCTCGGACTGAATGTCGCCACCACCTGGGAGGCCCTTATCGTCGGTAAGTCCGGGGTTGACCATATCACCCTTTTTGACGCCTCAGCCTTTGAGACCAAGATTGCCGGTGAGGTAAAGGGCTTTGAGGCCAGCAACTATTTAAGCCCCAAGGATGTCCGCCGCAACGACCGCTTCTCTCAGATGGCGGTAGCCGCCAGCCGGGAGGCGGTAGAGCAGGCAGGGCTTAAAATCGACGATGCTAACGAAAGAGATATCGGCGTTGTCATTGGTAGCGGCATCGGCGGCTTGACCACCCTGTTTGAACAAGCCAAAGTACTGCTGGATAAGGGGCCCGACAGGGTAAGCCCCTTCCTCATCCCGATGATGATGCCCAATATAGCCTCCGCCCAGGTATCAATCGTGCTGGGTACAAAGGGGCCAAACCTGTGCACGGCATCAGCCTGCTCCAGCAGCTCGGATGCCGTCGGCTCCGCCTTTGAAACCATCAAACGCGGCGATGCCAAGGTGATGCTCACCGGCGGCAGCGAGGCCATAATCAACCCGGTGGGCGTCAGCGCCTTCAACGCCCTGAAGGCTATCTCCACCAGAAACGACGAGCCCCAGCTCGCCTCCCGCCCCTTTGATATCAAGCACGACGGCTTCGTCATCGGCGAAGGGGCGGGGGTCCTTGTCCTAGAAGACCTCGCCTTCGCCAGAGAGCGGGGGGCTAAAATACTGGCCGAGATGCTATCCTACGGGGCCAGTGCCGATGCCTACCACATCACCGCCCCTCTTGCCAGTGGAGAGGGCGCCGCGGTAGCCGTGCAGAGAGCACTGGATAAAGCCGGAATTAAGACCACCGATATTGACTACATCAACGCCCACGGCACGTCCACCCCCTTGAACGATAAGATGGAGACCAAAGCCATAAAGAGAGTATTCGGCGACTATGCCTATAAAATCCCGGTAAGCTCCACCAAGTCAATGATGGGGCACCTCATTGGCGGTGCCGGCGCCGTTGAGGCGGCCATATGTGTCATGGTTATCCAGAACGGAATAATACCGCCAACGATAAACCTCACCCACCCCGACCCCGAGTGCGACCTGGATTACGTGCCCAATGTAGCCCGCCGGGCCAAGGTTACCACCACCCTGTCCAATTCCTTCGGCTTTGGCGGTCACAACTCAACCCTGGTCTTTAGAGAGTACTCCGAGGAGTAGATTTGAATCGCTACCGCTGGAATTTGCTGCCGCTGGTTCCAGACGAACATCTGGCTAAAAACCCGGGTCTTGCCCCTTTAGTAACCCAGCTTCTATATAATCGTGGTCTCAGCGAGCCCTCCCAGCTAGAGCCGTTCCTCACCGCCGATAAGCGCCTCTGCGGCGACCCCTCCCGCCTCCCCGACATCGAGCCGGCGGTAGCCCGCATCTACCGTGCCCTGCTCTCCGGAGAAATCATCGCCGTCTACGGCGACTTCGACGCCGACGGCATCACCGGCACCGCCCTGCTCGTACAGGGGCTATCAAGCCTGGGGGGCAAGGTCATCCCCTACATACCCCACCGCCTGACTGAGGGCTACGGGCTGAATACCACCGCCCTGGAAAGGCTTCACCAACAGGGCATCAGCCTGGTTATCAGCGTTGACTGCGGAATCACCGCCCTGGCTGAGGTCAAGCGGGCAAACCGCCTGGGGCTGGATATAGTCATCACCGACCACCACTCCCCCCTGGAGGAAATCCCGCCCGCCACCGCTATCATCAACCCCAAGCGGGCCGATTCAAGCTATCCCTTCTCCGAACTGACCGGCGCCGGGGTCGCCCTCAAACTGCTTCAGGCCTTATTCCAGAACCTGGGCAAAGAAGAGCAACTGGACGGGCTGGTGGACCTAGCCGCCCTGGGAACGGTAGCCGACATGGCGCCGCTGGCCGGAGAGAACCGCTACCTGGTCAAGGAGGGGTTGAAGCTAATCAATGCCGCCCCCCGCCTCGGAATCAAGGAGATTATATCTCAGGCGGGCTTGAAGCCAGGCAGCCTTGACGCCGAGAGTATCTCCTGGGTGATTGCCCCACGCTTAAACGCCGCCGGAAGGTTAGCCCACGCCATGACCAGCTATAAACTGCTTATGACCAAATCAACCCAGGAGGCGTGCAGCCTAGCGGTATGGCTGGAAGAGAAAAACGCCGAGCGGCAAAAGCTGACCACCAAGATTTTAACCAAGGCCAGAAAGCAGATATTAGACCAGGGAATTTCACCCCTGCTGGTTGCCGCTGATGGCGACTACCCGCTGGGCATTGCCGGGCTGGTAGCCGGCAGGCTGGCCGAGGAGTTCTACCGCCCGACTATCGTTATCAGGACCAGCGAAGCGGTAAGCAGCGGCAGTGGGCGCAGTATCCCTGAGTTCAATATTATCCAGGCCCTCAACCAGTGTAGCCGCCTTTTATCACAGTTCGGCGGTCATTCCCAGGCCGCCGGCTTTAGCCTGCCCACCAAGAACCTGCCCGAGCTGACCAGGCGCCTCTCCCAGCTAGCCGCCGAAAAGCTGGCCGGGGCTGACCTGCGCCCCCAGCTGAATATAGACGCCGAGGTCGCCCTGCCGAGCTTAAGCGGGAATACCTTCAATACCATCCAGATGCTGGCCCCCTTCGGACGGGGCAACCCGGCGCCTACTTTTTTAAGCCAGCGGGCAGAGGTGGTCAACTGCCGCACCATGGGCAGTAACGGGGAACACCTTAGGTTCAGGTTAAAGCAGGGCGGCGTGGTCTGGGACGGGGTGGGCTTCAGGCTGGGGAACTACCGCGATGAGGTATCCTCTCACCTGGGCATTGTCTACAACCTGGAGGTCGACCGCTGGGGCGGGGAGGAAAGGCTCAGGCTCAATATCATCGACTTCGCCCCTGCCAGATAAGGCGCTTTTCTTAGCTAAAACCGGCAAGTTTCTATTGACATTTGCCAAAACGCCCTCTTTATTGTATAATATACACGGTGGTTTAGTTTAGGTTATTACATACTTGGTTAAATCCATTCAGATTTACTTTAAGTGTTGGATGACCGCAACTCTAACCAACTATTTAAGAGAGGAGGTCATCCAATGAGTTTTGAAGACAAGCAACTCCAGTGCTCCGATTGTGGGGCTGACTTCACCTTCAGCGCTGAGGAACAAGAGTTCTTCCAGTCCAAGGGCTATACCAACGAGCCCAAGCGCTGTCCCGCCTGCCGCGAAGCCAGGAAAGCACAGCGTTACGGAAATGATAGCTACGGCTACAGGTCCCGACGCCAGATGTTCCCGGTAACGTGCGCCGAGTGCGGTAAGGAGACCGAAGTACCGTTCGAGCCCAGAGAAGGCAGACCGGTGTATTGTAGCGAGTGCTACAATAAAGTCAAACTGAACAAATAGGTCTAGTTTGAACTTAAGTGCATGCATAGGCCGGGGAATACCTGGCCTATGTATGTTACTGGAAGGTGTTGTTGAGTTATGTCGTTGGCAGTTTCAAGACGTGAAGGTGAAAGCCAGGACTCCTTGTTGAGACGCTTTCAAAAGATGGTACAGATGGCTGGAATCCTGCGCGAGGTGAAATCCCGCCGTTACTTCCTATCCAAGAGAGAAGCGGCGCGTCTGAAGGCAAAAAGGAATGCCCGACGGAGGCGACTCGGCAAGCAATAGTGGGTTAGGCCAGGAAGTACTTATAAACAAAAAGGGGGCGCCAATATGAACATCTATGTGGGCAACCTATCCCGCGAGGTAACCGAAGAGGAACTACGGCAAGAATTTGCCGCTTTTGGGGAAGTGGCATCGGTAAACATTATCAAAGACAAGTATAGCGGTCAATCAAGGGGATTTGCCTTTGTTGAAATGTCTTCAAAGACTGAAGCCGAAGCGGCCATTACCGGCCTCAAAGGAAAGACGCTAAAGGAGCGAACGCTTGACGTTAATGAAGCTCGCCCTCGTTCTGACAGCAGAGGCGGCGGTCGTTCGTCATACAGTGGTAGAAGAGGCGGCGGGTTTGGCGGCGGGGGCAGACAGAGAAGATACTAATAGCTCGCGCCACCTATCATCATTTAAGCCTTGCTTTCCACCTTAACCCACCGCGTCCTCCAAATCAGCAGGGGGATGACAATGAGCAAGACGATTATGCCCACCACCTGAGCCTGCTGTAAGCCAAAGAGAAATGGTGTTCCGTCCCGCAGGAAACTAATGCCCACCCGCCAGACTGAGTAAATACCGAGATAGATAAGAAACAGGGAGCCATCGGGTTTAAAACGGCCCCTCAACCTGAGCAACACGCCAAAAACTATTAGACAAAAAATAAGCTCGTAAGGCTGGGTGGGGTGAAGGGCTACCCCCAGAGGGGCATAGCTCTCAGGATGAGTATAGACCACAGACCAGGGTAGCCAAGCTGGTGCTTCTATGCCATAGCAACAGCCATTTATGGTGCAGCCCACCCTGCCTACAGCCTGAGCTAATATGATACCCGGTGCCAACAGGTCGGCAAGGTAACCAAAGCGGTAATGGAGAAACCGGCTGCAAATCCAGATGCCCAGGGCAGCGCCCAGAATAGAACCGAAGATAGCCAGCCCGGAAAAGCCGATTATCTGCCCCGGATTGGCATAATAATAATCCCACATATCAATAACATGGAGCAGCCTAGCGAATATTATCCCCGATGGAACAGCTACCAGGGCGGTGGTAATAATGGTCTCGTAAGAAAGCTTAGCCCCCTTCTTTACCTCCCACAGCATCCACAAGACCAGCACCAGCACCGCCAGGGCAATCATAATGCCGTACCACCTGACGCTCACCGAGCCTATGGTAAAGGCTATCGGGCTTATGCTTATGGTAATCAATCTTGCCTCCTAAAAATCAGGAACATAGCGCCTGGACAAATTCCTCAGCATCAAAAGGAGCCATATCCTCCAGCCCGTCACCAACACCGATGAAGAGGATGGGTATTTTCAGCTCGTCACAGATAGCCAGCACTATACCCCCTTTAGCGGTGCCATCCAGCTTGGTCAGAAAAATGCCGGTTACCCCCACCGCCTCGGTGAAATACCTGGCCTGGGTTAGGCCGTTCTGACCGGTGGTGGCATCAAGCACTAAAATTACCTCATGTGGTGCCGTGGTGTCAACCTTGGCCGCCACCCGCCGAATCTTTTTAAGCTCCTCCATCAGGTTGAACTTGGTGTGCAGCCTGCCGGCGGTGTCGATAATCACCTCATCGGCGTTTCGGCTCCGCGCCGCTTCCAAAGCGTCGAAGACCACCGCCCCGGCATCGGCCCCGGGCTGGTGGGCAACAACTTCAATGCCAATCTCTCCGGCCAGCTTCTTCAGCTGGTCAATAGCCGCCACCCGGAAGGTATCGGCGGCCACCAGGAGCACCTTCTTACCCGCTTTCTTGGCGCCGTAGGCAAGCTTGGCGATAGAGGTCGTCTTGCCGCTGCCGTTAACCCCCACCGCCAGCACCACTCTGGGCGGCGACGGGGAAGCCGTCTCCGGGACCTCAACCTCAAGGATTTTAACCATTGCCTCCTTTAAGGCGTCACGCACCGCCGAACCCTGAGCGAGTTTGCCCTCTTTGGCCATCTGCTTCGCCTGTTCCAGGAGCCTGGCGGTGGTATTCACGCCGACATCAGCCGAGATAAGCAGTTCCTCAAGTTCTTCCCATACCGCCTCGTCCACAGTGGGGCGGTCAAAGAGGCGCATCGCCCGCTTGAACCAGGTCTCACGGCTGGGTTTTAAGGCTTTGTCAATATCTTTCAACCCTATCCCCTTTATCCCCTTCCCCTTACAAGGGGAAGGGGAAGAATTTGTTTTTGAAGGGGCTAACGCCCCTTCAAGCTACCCCAATAGCTAAACCCCTATAGGGCAGGTGGGCGGGAAAATAAACCTATTCTTTAAAGCAACCCTTCCAACAGCATCTGGGCCGCCTTCTTATCCAGGGGCTTATTATTATTGCCACACTTTGGCGACTGAACGCAACTGGGACAGCCCTCCTCGCAGGGGCACTCCTTTATTGCCTTTAGTGTAGTCTGCCATAACTGCTCCACCAGGTCAAAGCCCCTCTCGGCAATGCCAACGCCGCCGGGATGAGCATCGTAGATAAATATCTGGGGACGGCCGGTATCGGGGTGGAGGGGGGTGGAGACGCCGCCGATATCGTTGCGGTCGCAGAGGGCGAAGAGGGGAAGGATGGCGATAGCGGCATGCTCGGCGGCGTGCAGCCCGCCGGCGAAGTCCAGCTGCGCCCTGTCCACCCGCTTCACTACCTCCGGCGGCAGGTCAAACCAGAGGGCGACGGTGGGGAAACGCTGAGGGGGCAAGTCGAGGGGCTCTTCCCCGATTACCTCCTCGGTGAACTGCGCCTTCTTCTTGAAACCGACCACCCTGGTGGTAACCTCGACCTCGCCCAGGTATACCCGGCTCTGGCGGCAGGTCTTATCCCGGAGCAATTTAAGGATATGAAGGTCGGTGATTTCTTTATCCTGGGTGTAATAGTTGACCGTAACCGGCTTGGCAAAGGCGGTGCGGCTGTGCAGGTCAAGCTCCTCGACCAGATAAGATTCCCCCTGGTGGAGATAGATAGCGCCGGGAAAAATGAAAAAGAGGGCCACGCTGGCCTCGATGGTCTCCAGCAGGGAGCCGTTTGAGGTATCAATTATGGCGAAGTTTTCCCCCGAGGTAGAGCGGATGTTTATCCCCTGGGCCGGGTAAATAACCGACGGCGCAGGGTACCACTTGCCCTGGCGCTGTCGGAGCAGGCCCTGCTCCTCCAAGCCGGCTATCTCCCCGGCTGAGGCGGGGCCAAAGAACTCCTCGTCATCAGCGCCCAGCGGCAGCTCCCAGGCAGCACACAGAAGGTGAGCGCGCAGAATATAGGGGTTGTCCGGGTTGACCAGGGCATTTTCAAAGCTCTTGCCGAAAAAGGAATCGGGGTGGCGCATGAAATACTGGTCAAGGGGGTTGTCCAGCCCGATGAGAAAGCTCAAGGACTTGTCCTGGCTCCGCCCGCTTCTCCCCGCCTGCTGCCAGGCGCTGGCGATGCTCCCAGGATAGCCGGTGAGCACGGTAGCCTCCAGGTCACCGATGTCTATACCCAGCTCCAGAGCCGTGGTCGCCACCACGCCGGTAAGCTCGCCGCCGAAGAGCTCCTTCTCTATCTTACGCCTTTCCTCGGGGAGATAGCCCGCCCGATAAGGCTTGATTTTCTTAGGCAGGGCGGAGTTGATTTCAGCCAGCTTGCGCCGGGTATAGTTATAGATAACCTCGGTCAGCTGGCGGGTGCGGACGAAGGTCAGACTGCGGATATTGCTGCTCACCAGCTCGGCGAAGAGGCTGGCCGCCTCGCCGTTGGCGCTGCGGCGGACACTCCTGGCACTATCTATAATCGGTGGGTTCCAGAAGACGAATTCCTTGCCACCGTGGGGAGAGCCGTCATTATCGACCACGGTAAAGGGCAGACCCACCAGCTTCTGGGCGTGCTCACCGGGGTTGGCGATGGTCGCCGAGCACAAGATAAACTGGGGGTTGGAGCCGTAGAGCTGGCACAGGCGGCGCAGGCGGCGAATGACGCAGGCAACGTGGGAGCCGAAAACACCGCGATAGGTATGGGCTTCGTCCAGCACCAGATACCTCAAGCGGCGCAGCAGTCTCGACCACTGCTGGTGGTTGGGCAGTATGCCCAGGTGGAGCATATCGGGGTTGGTAAGTATTACCCGGGCCCGTTTTCTCACCTCGGCCCGCTCCGGCTGGGGGGTATCGCCGTCAAAGGTAGTGACCTCCCCTATCTGGAAGAGCTGGGGGTAAAACAGCTCCTTTAGACTGCGCAGCTGGTCCTGAGCCAGGGCTTTGGTCGGAAAGAGGTAAAGGGCACAGCTACGCGGCTCGGTTGAAACCGCCTCCATAACCGGGATGTTATAGCAGAGGGTCTTACCGCTGGCCGAGGAAGTAGCCACCATCACATTTCTGCCCTCGCGGGCACGGTTTATGGCCTCCGCCTGATGGCTGTAGAGGGGCAGTAAACCGTGCTCATCAAGGCGGCCCTGAAGGCTGGCGGGCAAAGCTCTGTCTAACTGGGCACATCTCGCCTGGCGGCGCGGAATATGCTCTATATGAGCTATCTGGCCGCTATAGCCGGTTTGAGCACTCAGATGATGCAAAAAGGCAGAGGTATCCATTATCGCCCCGGTCAGGAAACGGGTAGAATCTCAATCTCATAGTCGAGAATCTCTACCTCAAAACGACCGTTAACAATAAAAGCCACAGCCTTGGACAGGACCTCGTTGGTATACCGCTTATTATTGCTAACGCAGCAAATCCCCACAGAAGCTAACTGCCATAATTCATTGTCATCCACTTCAGCCACGGAGACGTTGAACTTGCTTCTGAGGCGGGTGGTAATAGATTTCAGTACCTGCCGCTTGCCCTTAAGCGATAGATTTTCGGGAAAGCGTAGCTTAACCCGACATATACCAACATTCATGATATAAAGTTGGCAACCAGATGAACTTTAGGGTTTATCCAGCTTCTTTTTGCTTGGCGTAGCACTCCCGGCAATAGACCGGTCGCCCTTCCCTGGGCTCAAAAGGTACCGTGGTCTCGACGCCGCACTCGGCACAGGTTACCGTGTACATCTGTCGCGGCTGGTTATAGCCGCCCCAGCGGTCTTTCCGCTTAGCCGCACGGCACTCTGGACATCGGGTGGGCTCATTCTGCAGCCCGTGAGACTGGTAGAACTCCTGCTCACCGGTGGTGAAAACGAACTCCTGCCCGCAGTCACGGCACGTAAGGGTCTTGTCTTCCAGAGCCATTAACTGCACCTCCTATTAGATTCTGTTCGTCCCTTGTCTTCGTTGCAGTCTCTGGCTCCAAAACCCTCTGCCGTAATGTCAGGTTGTAATAAATTACCGGGGATTCCCCACCTGTACGGGGGTCAAGCTTAGAAACCACACTTAATCAAGGTACCGACTACAGCCATAACTATAACTAGTCTTTATGGCAAAAGTCAAGCGTGGTGGATTATGTAAACTGGACAGCGCTTTTCTTGCCCCCTCCCCTACCAGGCTTCTCTTTCCCACCCTAGCCCACCCTCAAAGGTTGCACCTCTAAATCTCCCATTCAAGGGGTTTTTTTACAGGGATATAACTTAAGTGGGCGGGCCGGGTGGGAAAACAGACCAGCTTGAAAACGAAGGCAACAAATTTACAGCCGCCCCTAGTTATGTTATAATCGGATGATTCAAATAACACAGAGGTTATAACTTGGACAAAGAGAAAAAGACGGAAATCATAACCAAATTCGGGCTCCGCGAAGGCGACACCGGCTCAAGCGAAGTCCAGATAGCCCTGCTTACCGAGAGGATAACCCAGCTGACAGAGCACATGATGGCTAATCGGCATGATTATCACACGCAACGCGGGCTGCTTAAATTGGTAGGACAAAGAAGAAGGCTACTAGACTACCTGAGACGAGAGGATGTTGGTCGATATCGCAGCCTGATTGCCAAGCTCGGGCTACGCAAATAAAGCCTTCAAGTAGGGAGAGACCATTGATAACATCTAATTCTTTTGACTGTGAGGTTGGCGGTAGAAGGCTCACCATAGACACGGGAAAACTGGCCGGACAGGCAGGCGCCGCGGTAACCGCCCGCTACGGGGATACCGTAGTCCTGGTTACCGTTTGCACCAGTGATGAGCCGCGAGAGGGCGTGGACTTTCTGCCCCTGACCGTAGACTATGAAGAGAGGCTCTATGCGGCCGGCAAGATTCCCGGCGGCTTTATCTGAAGGGAGGGGCGCCCCAGCCAGGAAGCGACCCTGGCCAGCCGCCTTACCGACCGCCCGCTGCGCCCGCTTTTGCCCAAGGAATGGCGCAACGACATTCAGCTTATAATCACCGTCCTTTCCGCCGACCAGGAAAACGACCCCGATATCCTGGCCGTTATCGGCAGCTCGGCGGCGCTGACAATCTCGCCGATACCGTTTGACGGCCCGGTGGGAGCAATCCACGTGGGTTACATCAACGGCGAGCTGGTATTAAACCCAACCCTAGCCCAGCTGGAGGACAGCCAACTCGACCTGGTGGTGGTCAGCACCAAGGAAGCGATAGCCATGGTAGAGTCCGGCGCCAACGAGGCCCCGGAGGACATCGTCTTTAAAGCGATAGAGCTTGCCCACCGGACAAACCAGGAGATTATCAAGCTCCAGGAGCGCCTACAGCAGGCCCACGGCAAGCCCAAGGTGGCGTCCCCGACCGTAGAGGTCAGCCCCGAGGCGCTGGCGGCAATAGCGCCGATAGTTGATAAGAAGCTGGTCCCGGCCTTAAGCCAACCAGAGAAGTCACAGCGAGAAGACGCCCTCAGCGACCTGAAGAAAGAGCTAGCGGAAAGCTTCTGCGAATCGTTCAGCGAAGATGCAGTAACCGCCGCCTTCGAGAGCCGGGTCAGGAGTGAAATAAGGGGCAACCTCCTCAGTAAAAAGAAGCGCATCAACGGGCGCGGGCTAACCGATGTCAGGGACATAAGCTGTGAAGTGGGGCTTCTGCCCCGCACCCACGGCTCGGCCCTGTTCACCAGGGGTCAGACCCAGGTGCTGACCATCACCACCCTGGGCTCGGTCGGCAAAGAGCAACCGCTTGACGGGCTGGGCATTGAGGAAAAGAAACGGTTCATCCACCACTACAACTTTCCCCCCTTCTCCAGCGGTGAGGTGAAACGCGTCGGCTCACCGGGGCGGCGTGAAATCGGGCACGGCGCTCTGGTGGAAAGGGCTATTGAGCCGATACTGCCCGAGGACGAGGACTTCCCCTATACCATACGCCTCGTTTCCGAAGTCCTGAGCTCCAGCGGCAGCACCTCCATGGCCAGTGTCTGCGCCTCAAGCCTGTCCCTGATGGATGCCGGCATACCGACCAAAGCCGCCGTCGCCGGCGTAGCTATGGGCCTGGTCACCGGTGACAAGGGCGATTATGTTATCCTAACCGACATAGAAGGCATAGAGGATGCCTACGGGGATATGGACTTTAAGATAGCCGGGACGGCTAAGGGCGTCACCGCCATGCAGATGGACACCAAGCTCAAAGGGGTAAGCCTGGGAATCGTGGAAGAAGCACTAAATCAGGCCCGCCAGGCCCGTCTCTCCATTCTGGAAATAATGCAGCAGACCATCAGCGCCAGCCGTCCCGAACTCAGCCAGTATGCGCCCAGGATGTATAAGATAACCATCGACCCGGATAAAATCGGCGCCGTCATCGGCACCGGGGGCAGGGTAATCAAGGCAATTATGAACGAGACCAAGGCAAGTATTGATATCGATAATGACGGCACGGTGATTATCGGCTCACCCAACGAGGAAGCCGCCCAAAAGACTATCAAGATTATCGAAAGCCTGACCAAGGAGGCAGAGGTCGGCGAAATCTACACGGGAAAGGTATCGCGGATATTGAACTTCGGCGCTATGGTGGAGATTGCCCCCGGCAAGGAAGGGCTGGTCCACATCAGCGAGCTGGCCGACCATCGGGTGGGCAAGGTCGAGGACGAAGTTAAAATCGGCGACGAAGTTACCGTCAAGGTGATTAACATCGATGAGCTGGGGCGGGTAAACCTGTCACGGCGGGCGGTCTCCGAGAAGTCGCCTCAGGCACCCCGAGCCGGGGAGCCGGAGCCGCCGTCTAAAGACTACCCGTTTAAAAGGCATACCCCGCGCCCTCCCCGAAATAAGGGCAATTACTATAACCGGGGACCTAATAGAGGACCAGGACCAAGGCGATGAAGCCGATAAAGGTGGTGGTTCACGGCGCACTGGGCAGGATGGGTCAGACCCTGGTAAACGCCCTCTGCCGCCAGCCCGACATGCAGATAGTGGGGGCGGTGGACTTAAAGGCAACCGATGACTCTCTGTCCCTGCCCGACGGCTCAGGCAGGGTGCCCCTCTCCTCAAAGCTGGAGCTGATTCTTACCGCCGTCCAGCCGGAGGTAATGGTGGACTTCACCACCGCCGAAGCGGTGATGCCGGCGGTGCGCACCGCCGCCGAACACGGCGTTAACCTGGTGATAGGCACCACCGGACTTACCGCCGAAAACATTAAAGCGATTGAAAGCCTGGCTAAAGCGCATAAGATTGGGGCCGTGGTAGCACCCAACTTCGCTCTGGGAGCGGTGCTGATGATGCACCTGGCCAAGTTAGCCGGAAAACACCTCGACTATGCCGAAATCATAGAGCTTCACCACGAGCGCAAGGTTGATGCCCCTTCCGGCACCGCCCTGTCTACCGCCAGAGCCATGGCTCAAGCCAGAGGCAGACCGTTCTCCACCCCGCCGGCGGGCAAGAAATTGGCCAGCCGGGGGGAGGCGGTTGAAGGCATCAGTATTCACAGCGTGCGCCTGCCCGGTCTGATGGCGCACCAGGAGGTAATGCTGGGCGGAGAAGGGCAGACCTTAAGCATACGGCACGACCAGATTAGCCGGGAGGCCTTTATGCCCGGCGTTCTGCTCGCCGTCAGGGAGGCGGCCAAGCAGAAAGGGCTGACCTACGGCCTGGAGAGCCTGCTCGGTCTGGAGAAGAAGTGATGAAGAAGTTTAGAGTGGCTATTGTCGGCGCCACCGGAATGGTGGGGCAGGAGTTCATCAAGGTACTGGAGCAGCGCGACTTCCCTATGGACTCCATTGAGCTCCTGGCCTCAGACCGCTCCGCCGGCAGGAAGCTGTTTGTCAGTCACCGCGAGGTAGTGGTCAAGGAGACTGTCCCCGAATCGTTCCAGAAGATAGATATCGCCCTCTTCTCGGCGGGGGCTGAGACCAGCCGCTACTTTTCGCCCATAGCCGCCCAATCGGGAGCTGTGGTTATCGATAACAGCTCGGCATGGCGCATGGACACCAAGGTGCCCCTGGTGGTGCCCGAGGTCAACCCCGAGGACATCAAGAAGCACAAGGGCATTATCGCCAATCCAAATTGCTCCACCATCCAGCTGGTAGTGGCCCTGTACCCCCTGCACAAGGCTAACCCCATCAAGCGCATCGTTGCCGCCACCTACCAGTCGGTATCAGGCACCGGTTTAGCCGCCGTAGAGGAGCTGACCGAACAGTCCAAGCAGGTGCTGGAGGGGCAGACCACAGTTCCCCATGTCTACCCCCACCAGATAGCCTTTAACATACTACCGGAGATAGACGTCTTCCTGGATAACGACTACACCAAAGAAGAGTGGAAGATGGTGGAGGAGACCAGGAAGATAATGCACGCCCCCGATATCGCCATTTCGGCGGTCTGCGCCCGGGTGCCGGTATTCATCGGGCACGCCGAGGCAGTCCATGTAGAATTCTCCCAGCCCATATCCCCCGATGAAGCCAGGCGCATCCTGGCCCAGGCGCCGGGGGTCAAGGTGCTGGACGACCCGGCCATCAGCCTCTATCCCCAGCCCTGGTCGGCGGTTGACACCGACGAGGTCTTCGTCGGGCGCATTCACCGGGACGCCTCCCATCCCAACGGCCTGGTGATGTGGATTGTCGCCGATAACCTGCGCAAGGGAGCGGCGCTGAATACCGTCCAGATTGCCGAGGAGATGATAAAAAGGGACTGGCTACATCCGGGGAGGTAGGGAAGATGAAAGAACTGGGACGATTGCTGACGGCTATGGTAACCCCCTTCGACCAAAAAGGGGCGGTTGACTATAAACGGGCCAAGAAATTAGCGCTGGCGCTGATTGACTCCGGGAGCGACGGCGTGGTGCTGGCGGCTACTACCGGCGAGTCGCCGACGCTGGTCCGTGAGGAAGAAGGGCGCCTTTTCACCGAGGTGAAAGCGGCGGTGGGGGGACGGGGAACGATTATTGCCTACACCGGCAGTAACAGCACCGCCGAAGCGGTGGCGGCGACTAAAGCGGCAGAGAAAATCGGGGTTGGCGCCTGCCTGCTGGTAGTCCCCTACTATAACAAGCCCACCCAGGAGGGCATCTACCAGCACTTCAAGGCCGTCGCCGATAGCACCAGCCTGCCCATTATCATGTACAACATACCTTCACGGGTGGTCATCAATATGTCGGTGGAGACCATCGTACGCTTAAGCCGCATTGATAATATCATCGGGGTAAAAGAGGCCTGCGGCGATATGGGCCACGTAGCGCGGACGCTTGAACAGGCCGATAAGGACTTCCTTATCTGGAGCGGCAACGATAACGATACCTTTCTCATCATGGCCCTCGGCGGCTACGGCACCATCGGCGTTGCCACCCACCTGGTGGGCAGGCAGATTAAGCAGATGATAGACTATGTCCTCGGCGGCAAACTGGCCGAAGCGGCCGCTATTCACCGCCACCTTCTGCCGCTGGTAGACGCATTATTTGTCGAGCCCAACCCGGCGCCGCTGAAATACGCCTTAAACCATATCGGCTTCAATGTGGGCAAGCCGCGCCTGCCCCTGGTCGAGCCCAGCCAGAAATCGGCGGCTATCATCAGAGACACATTAAAGAACTATAAGATTGACCTGCCGGTATAAGTGGGATATAATCCTGAGCCCCATCCGATAAGGCAAACGAGATGAAAAAGGCACACGCACTGGCATTGATAGCCGCTCTCCTGCTCATATCTATAGCCGTTAGTGGCTGTGATTCAGCCGAAGGCTTCTCGATTTACCTGACCAAGGATAATACGCCCCCCTATGAAATGCCCGCCTTAAGCCAAATAGAGCTGGCCGAGCAACCCATTATCTCCATTGACGACATAGTTTCCTACCACCAAGAGACACACGAAATAGAACTTACCTCCGATGCCTACCAACGACTCATGGCACTGGATATTACCACGTCAGGCATGGCTTTTGTCGCCTGCGTGGACGGCCAGCCAATATACTGGGGCGCCTTCTGGGCCCGCTTTTCCTCGCAAGTCTTCGACGGCATTATAATCATGGTGCCCCTTTTTTAGGGGACAACCTCATCCGCATCGAGCTTAGCTTTTTCGGGCCAGGTGCATACAGCGGTGAAGACCCCAGGTCTGACCCCCAAATACTCCAAGCATTGGAACAGGCAGGTAAGCTGAACTAGATAAGGAAAATTGATTTGCCGTTCTAGGAGCTTTTACTTCACTTATCTTATTACTTAACCTAACCCCACCCCACTTTTAACGAAAGTATTATTTCCCACCCTGCC
>DUEC01000023.1 GCA_011176635.1 Dehalococcoidia bacterium
TAGACTTTCTTAAAAGAAACTAATGAGCGCGCCGCTTTCTCCTCAACAAGGAAGGGATGAAAAACAGCAAGAAAATTACGGCGAAGAGAGGAATAGGCAGGGAAAAACCGCCTTCACCGCCAGCACCATCACCAGTCACGGTAACGGTGGTTACCGACCCATTTGCCTCCTCCGGCGGCTCTGCCCTGTTCAGCGCCTCCTCGGTTACCTCATACGCCGCCAGGTTGCCACCGAGAAGCTCGTCGGGCACCCAACCCAGAGGATTATTCCTGCCGGTAGCCTCAGCCCAGATCCAGCCCATCTCACCCTCCAACCTGAAAAAGGCAGTGGCGGCATCATAGTCAGGCAGGTAGACCAGGGCGGCGGTATGACCCTCCCCGATTACTATCGCCGAGCGTAATCCTGCCCCCCTAAACATGACCGCCAGCAGCACGGCACTATCTTCACAATCGCCGTAACCAACGCCACTCTGGTCGATGTCAGTCGCCAGCTCATCAGCATTTTGGGCGAACTCGCCATAGCCAAACTGGTCGATATCAGTGGTATATCTCACCCTGCCCCGAACAAAGGAGAATACCGCTTCTGCCCTCTGGGACAGGTCGGGGTACTCCGCGGCAATCTGCTGGCCCAGGCTGTAAGCCAGGGCAGCGTTTTCTCCCAGGCTCTCAAAGACTATAACCGGGCGGAAGGCTCGTGCCGATACCTGATAAAAACCGTCGGCGCCGGCGGCTCTGGTGCGGCATATCTCCCAGTCGTCGAAGACCTCGCCATTTAGCACGCTGAAACCCTCAGACGGATATGCCCAGGCGCGACCGGCAGTGACCAAGCCGGCTACCAGTATAAGTATTAGACCGAGTAAAACACTGATTCTCTTCATAGCGGCCCTGTCAGCGCGGCGTGGAGTATCAAGCCGAGGAAGACCAGGTAGCCAAAGATATGTATCCCGGCCGCCAGCGGGCTTTTCTTAATATTGGCAAAGGGTATCTTGGGCGTTATCTTATCCACAATATAGAACAGGGCTACCCCGACCAGCAAGCTCACCACGAAGCTGATAGCTAATAGCCCCCAGGTCCTGAAATCTAAGATATACCACACGATGGGGGTGGTGACTGCGGTCAGCGCCGTGATAGCGCCGTGGATAACCAGACCAATGAAGATGAAAAAGCCGGCAATGAAAAAACCGATAGCCACCGGGTCCTCTCCGATGCGCTCGCGATGGGGTATATGGGGAGTGAGAGCATCCAGTGCCCGGATTCCCAGCCAGGCGAGAAAAGCCGAGAGGAAAGCCAGCAATACCACCTTGGCCAGCCATATCATAACAATTACCCAGAAGGGAGCCACCAAACCTAGCTCGCTCATAATACCTCCTCCTTACGGCTAAATGCCGAGAAAGTGGTTTAACAGGGGATAGACCAGGAGCGCTACAACGATAACAAACATGGGGAGAGCAAACCAGTACCACCTGACCTGCCTCAACCTTTCCCTGGAAATCAGATAGGCGCCGGACACTACCTGAGCCGCCCCAGCCAACAGCACCAGGACCAGCTTCATAATAAAGGGGCCCGGGAAAAACCAATAGAACAGAAAGACGGGCGGATAGAATGGGAAAAAGGCGCCAAGAAAACATATTATACCATGAGCTATCAGTAGCCAACCGACTAACTTTCCCATTTTTACCTCCTGCCAGGAGTAATCGGAGTCTTACTTCAAGCGCCGAATTTATCTTTAAAAACGATTTCGGAGAGCTCTTTCCTCGGTCTGGCTTTGGGGGCTTCGTCGGGGACGCCCAGCGGGAAGAGGGTAACCAGACTGTAGCCCTCCGGCACTCCCAGAACTGCGGCCGCCGCCGGGGCATCAAAGGCACCGATAATGACCGTGCCCAAGCCCAGAGAATGGGCCGCCAGCACCATGTTCTGCACCGCCAGGGCGGTATCAAACAGGTACCAATCGCCCTTTTCGGTGACGGTTTCACCGTGCGGATTGCAGCCCGACTTGCCCATCTGGGCGCAGATGACGATTAACACGGGCACGGTGTTGACCGCCGTGATGCCGGGGTTTTCAAATCCCCCGGGACCTCTAAACAGGGTATCGGCCAAGGCCGCCTTGGTCTTAGCGTCCCGCACCACGATAAACCGCCAGCACTGAGTATTAGCCCAGGAAGGCGCCCAGCGGCCGGCCTCCAGAACTGCCTGCACCGCCTTATCGTCTACCGGGGCAGACCTATATTTACGAATGCTCCTTCTGGTCTTGATTGACTCCAGGACTTCCATCTATGCCTCCTTCAAAAACTCTTCGGCTCTTCTTCCCAGGCGCCCCGGCCGATAAGGGAAACGAAACGGCAGCCGCCTAGGTTTTCAATGGTGTTCTTCTTTCTGCCCCTGGTAATCCTGCACAAGTCCTGTATATAGCGAGAGCCGACGGGGATTACCAGCCGACCCCCAATCTTCAACTGGGCTAAGAGGTCGGGGGGCACCTTGGGGGCGGCCGCGGTAACCATTATGGCATCGTAGGGCGCTCCCTTTCGCCAGCCCAGGGTCTCCTCCGCCAGGTGCACCTCGATATTGGTATACCCCAGCTCGTTCAAAACTCTCCTGGCGGCTTCAGCCAGGGAAGGCACCCGCTCGGTAGTAACCACGGAGCGGGCCAGCTCGCCCAGAATAGCCGCCTGGTAGCCGCTGCCGGTGCCTACCTCCAGCACCTTCTCCTTGCCGGTGAGCCCCAAGGCCTCGGTCATAAGGGCAATGATAAAGGGCTGTGAAATCGTCTGGTCGTAACCGATGGGAAGCGGTCTGTCATCATAGGCTGAGTGTCGGCTTGCCGGCGGCACAAAACGTTCCCTGGGGATACGGCGCATGGCGGCTAATACCCGCTCATCCCTAATCTCAGTGCTAAGGTGCTCAATCAACTCAGCCCGCGCTGCCTCAAAGTCCGCATCCATAATAGCACCTGCTGCCAGGACAAGCTTTAAGACAAAACAAAGACTAGCACCACCAGAATAACCAGTATTACCCCCGCCAGAATACCGATTCTAGGTAACTCGGCGGCTACATTGGTAGTTTGAGCCGCAGTAACCGGAGCCTTTGGGGTTGGCGCCTTTGACGGGGGAGGAGGAGTTCCAGCCCGGGGTGCCGGCTCAGGTCTCTGAGCCGCCGGGGCGGAAGAGACCACCTTCCCCTTTCTCCTTTTACTCCGAGGCAGGTGTCTGCCTCGCCGCCGTGATTTTGCTGACATCTATAAATCCTTTACCTAGCCCTGGGGTGAGATTTCTGGTAAGCGCGCCGCATGTCCTCGGTGGTGAGATGGGTATAGACCTGGGTGGTAGAGATGTTGGCGTGACCCAGAAGCTCCTGCACCGACCTCAGGTCAGCCCCACCGCTCAACATATGGGTAGCAAAGCTGTGCCGCAGGGTATGAGGGGTAATCTCAGCCCCCAGCTCGGCTGATTTGGCATAGCCCTTCAGTATCTGCCAGAGCCCCTGCCTGGTCAGCCTCTCGCCGCGGCGATTGAGGAACAAGGCCTTTTCCTCGCTGTGCCGCGCCAGCCTAGGGCGCACCCCGTCAAGATACTCCTTTACCGCCCCCACCGCCCTTTCATGGACGGGGATAAGCCGCTCCTTATGCCCCTTGCCGAAACAGCGCACATAGCCGCCCTCGGCGTCTAAATCAGCCATGTTCAACGACACCAGCTCGCTGACCCTCATGCCGGTGGCATAGAGCAACTCCAGCATCGCCTTGTCCCGCTTGGCCTCGGGAGTGGAAAGCTTGGCCGGCTCCGCCAAGAGGCGGTGGACCTGTTCGATTGAGATGGGCTTGGGCAGAGACTTGCCCACCTCGGTTGAGCTCACTCCCTCGGTCGGGTTTTGCTTCAAGATGCCGTCAGCCACCATAAAGCCGAAGAAGGACTTGATAGCGGCTACCTTGCGGGCGACGGTGGTGGCGGCATAGCCCCTCCCCTTAAGGTCGAGCATATAGGTCATCATGGCCTGGCGGTCGAAAGCCGCCCAGGGGGGAATGGTGCCCCGCTTGGCCGCTTCTTCCTCAACGAAGCCGGCCAATTGGTGCAGGTCGTTCCGATAGGCGGCTATGGTGTTCTCGGAAAAGCCCTTTTCCAGGGCCAGATAGTCCAGAAAACTGTCAATTGCTTCTTTCACCGCTCTCCCCTTAAATACCAGATGATTATTATGTATTTTAACATATTAATATGTCAAGTTAAAGCCCTCCTCCAACCCTTTGAAGGAGAGGGATAAAAAGAGGGTGTCCTGCGTCCCACCCAAACCCACCCTACAGGGGTCTATGCCCCTATTACAGCACCTTTAAAGGTTTTCCCCCACCCCCAGAGGGTGGGGGAATTATGAA
>DUEC01000024.1 GCA_011176635.1 Dehalococcoidia bacterium
GCTTCTAACACTTTCTTTCCCCTTCCCCCAATTTTATCTTTCCCCACCCGCCGCCCTCTTTGAGGAAAAGAGGGGCTAACGCCCCTCTTAAACACCCCGTTTAATTCCCCTTCTCCCCCTTGTTGGTGTGATGTAATAGGGGATCAGCCCCTATAGGGTGGGTTTGGGTGGGAAAAAGAACACCCGCTAACAAGGGAGGGGTTAGAAGAGAGTGAAAGAGAGGTGAAACCTCTTTTGGGATAGACGAGCTATTTATCTTTGATGATTAGCCTTGCCCCGGGGTATAACCACTATGTGGGGGGTGCCGGTCAGGGGGTGCGGCTCCACTCTGACCGATGCCGAAAAGACCTCGCTTATTCTAGCCTCGGTCAAGACTTTACTGGGAGTGCCGTCAGCCCGGACACTGCCCTCTTTGAGCAGGACTAGGCGGTCGAAGTAGAGCGCCGCCAGGTTAAGGTCGTGCATGGCGGCAACAACGGTAAGCCCCAGCTCCGTATTCAGGGCTCGCACCAGCTCCAGGATTTCCATCTGGTGGGCGATGTCCAGGTGCACGGTAGGCTCGTCAAGCAGCAATAGCTGGGGCTGCTGGGCCAGCGCCATGGCCAGGATAACCTTCTGCCTTTCCCCTCCGCTCAGCTCGTCGAAGCGGCGCTCGGCCAGCTCCCCGATGCCGACCTGCTCCAGGACACTATCGACCAGTTGCCTGTCGACCTCGCCTTCCGAGGCCAGGGCTCTAAAAAAGGGAGTCCTGCCCAGCATCACCACCTCGCCGGTGGTAAAGGCGAAGGGTATGTGGAACTGCTGCGGCACCACGGCTACCTGGCGGGCGATAGACCTACGGCTCAAAGCGCTTAAATTGTCCCCGTTGAGCCTGATTTCCCCTTTAGCCGGTTTCAGGATACCGCTGGCTAGTTTGATTAGGGTGGTCTTGCCCGAGCCGTTGGGGCCGAGCAACCCCACCATCTCGCCCCCCTTAACGGCCAGGTTGACGCCGTGCAAGACCAGCCCGTCAAAGTAGGAGAAGTCCACCCGGCTAATCTTCAAGCTTAACATCAGAAAGCGTACTCCTTCCTGGTGCGCCTCAGCAGGTAGAGAAAGAAGGGGGCGCCAACGATGGCGGTGATAACCCCCACCGGAATCTCGGCCGGGGCCATGGCGGTGCGGGCTAAGAGGTCGGCGACGATGACAAAGGCGCCTCCGGCCAGCGCCGAAGCCGGCAGGAGAAAGCGGTGGTCGGGGCCGAAGCTTAAGCGCATGGCGTGGGGCACTACCAGCCCGACAAAGCCAATCAGACCGCTGATGGAAACGGCGGCGGCGGTGAGCAGGGAGCCTAGAACCAGGATAATCACCTTGTCTCTCTCCACCTCAACTCCGACATAGGCCGCCCCCTCCTCCCCCAGGGAGAGGGCGTTGAGGTGGAAGGCGAAAAATCGGGCGGCGACGATGCCGCCGATGACCAGCGGGGTAATAACCGCTATCTGCTCCCAGCCGGTTACCGAGATGTGACCCAGCAGGAAGGAATAAACCGATTGGAGGCTTAACTGCAGGCGGTCGCTTATTGAGATTAAGAGGGCCATAATGGAGGCCATAAAGGCGCTGACCACCACCCCGGCCAGGAGCATGCTGACGATAGGCGTTTTACCCCCTACCCTTGCCAGGTTATAGACCAGAAAGACGGTAGCCAGGGCGCCAACAAAGGCGGCTACCGGCACCAGACCGAAGCCGAGGAAAGCCAGGTTTATCGGTATTAGCATGGCTATGGTAGCCCCCAGGGCGGCGCCGGCCGAGGTGCCGATGATATAAGGGTCGGCCATGGGGTTGCGCAGTAACCCCTGGAAGAGCACCCCCGCCGTAGCCAGGGCCATGCCCACCAGCGCCCCGCCGATTACCCGGGGCAGCCTTATCTGGAAGATTATCGTCTCCTCTACCGCCCTCCAGGTCTGGGGGAAATCAAAAACGGGCACCTTGTTAAGCGCCATCTTGACGATATCAGGGAAAGAAATAGATACCGCGCCGAAGGCGCTGGCCAGAAATAGGGCGACTATCAGGCTGGCGCCCAGCAGGAACAGGACCAGGATTAGCTTATTACGACGTCTCAATTTAGTAAAACTCAGCTATTTAATACAAAAATCCCCTCGTCTGCAGAACAAGGGGATTTCGGTTACCCATAATCTGCCCCCCTTCTCCGCGGAGGCGACACTGGTTTAAGGGCTGGTGTTCTGACTTGAAGAGGCCTTAGAGTCTCTAATCACAGCAGGCGGGACTGTGGCGGATTCGCACCGCGCTTGCTTTCCATTTAAGCCCTTGGCTTACGCTCAGGCACCCTGGTCGCTATTCAATTTTACTAGAGCATATCAAAAAGAAAGGCCGAAGTCAACTTGACCCGGTTTCCATTAGGAACGTCCCCGGCTACCCGACCGTTATCTTCCGCACCTTGACCTGCGGCAACAGTCTTTCCACGTCGGCCTTGTGGGCTAGTTCCGTGCCCGGGGTTAACACGGCGGCGGTCCCCATGGCTACCGCCAGTCGGCAGGCTCTTGATAAGGGCTCTTCATTGGCCAGCTTCAGGGCAAGACCAGCGATAGTGCAATCGCCGGCTCCCACGGCGCTCTTCACCTTTACCGGCGGCGGCACCGCCTTCAGGATTTCTTTCTTGGTGGCGGCAATGAGGCCGTCTTGGCCCCTGGATATAACGGCTATCTCCACGCCCATATCAACCATGTCGAGCACCGCCCTGATGATTGCCTCTTCGTTGGGAAGCTCCCGCCCCAGCAGCTCCTCAGACTCCTGCACGTTGGGCTTGATGAGGTAGGGCTTGGCCCTTATACCCTCGGCCAGCCATTGGCTATCGGCGTCCAGAATAGCTCTTACCCCGAAGGTTGTAGCTTCCTTGACTATGGTGTAATAAACATCGGCGGGGATGCCTGGGGGGGCACTGCCGCCGGCCACGATTAAGCCCGGACGGGGGCGAATCCGCAGCATTTTGCGGCGGAACCTCTCGAACTCCCCCTTGGCGATATGGGGACCGGGGGAGTCGATTCTGGTCTGCTGAGAGCTTTTGCTGTCGGTGATGATGAAGTTAGTCCTCGTCTCCCGATGGATGGGGGTGAAGCTGAAGGGCACCCCCTCTTCGTCAAGCAGTATCTCCACCGCCCGGCCTATGGTGCCGCCGATGAAACCGTAAGCCACCGTCCTGCCCCCCATCTCGTGGACAGCCCTTGAGACGTCTATGCCTTTGCCCCCGGCATAGCGGTGCAGCCGCGACCAGCGGTTCAAGCCGTCCACCACCAGCCCGTCCACGGTGATGTGCTGGTCGAGGCTGGGGTTGAGGGTTATGGTGGCAATCAGGGGCTCTTTCATTTTAGTATTCCCGGTACCACCCTTCCTGGAGAGGAGCCAGCTCATGGCTGGCCAGTCCCAGCTTCTTATACCAGGGCACGGCGTCTTTAGCGGCTATCTCGTTCAGCCTTTTCAGCCTGTCGGCGCTCACCGTAGCCAGGAGCTTAGCCCTTTCGCCGGCGTCATCAACATTCATTGCCTCCTGCCATATCGCCCGCCCGGCGAGAAAGCCGGAGGCTCCGCCCCGGCAGGCGATTTCTACCTGCTGGCAGAAGACCTCAAAGTCCACCCCGGCGCTCAAAACCACCCAGGGGGCCTTTGACGCCTTGTCCAGCTGGCGGCAGAGGTCGATAAGTTCTTTCTTGTCCTTTTTGTAGCGCAGGTCGGCGGGAAACTCGGCTTTGAGCACATCCACGGGCAGGTTGGTGATATGCTGGGCGGTCTTGGGTACCAGCTGCTCCTTTACCGCGGCAAACTGCGCCGGGTTATTCACTTCCTCGCCTACGGGGTAGCTAATCGGCTCGACGACGAAGGGCAGGTCATACTCCTGGCATTCCCGGGCAATCCTCTCGACCATGTCCAGCAGTTTGTTGGCCAGTTCAATTAGGTCTGGGCGGTAGTGGATCAGGAGCTTGGCTGCCGAGGCGCCCATCCGCTTGACCTTCTCCACGCTCCACTCCTCCTCAAGCTGGGTCAGGCGATATTCCGAGCCCCCGCCGTAGCCCGAGGCTTCCAGGCTGACCAGCAGTCCGGTGCTCTTGGGCAGAACGCCGCTGCCGATGCACTGGGCGGCGCCGAAGAGGGGGTCGAGCAGTACCGCGCTGGCATAGAGGGCAAGATGAGAGCACAGCTCCAGCTTGCGCTGGGTCATTTCTTGGTATCCGCTCCCCTCAATGATGCGTTGCAGTGAGTGGCGGTGGTCCATGGCGCATATGTTGAAGATGCCATCGGCGTTAGCCAGCTCCTGCAGGCCCCTCAGCTTACCAATACTCAGGTTCTTCATGCTTACCCGGCTATTATGGAATAAAAAGCAGGTTTAATCAAGATGCTATATTCAGTGTTTATTAGCCCTCCCCC